>JAJFUT010000076.1 GCA_021372315.1 Methanobacteriota archaeon | reverse complement strand
ACATCAGGAAGGCCGTCCTCGATGCCAAGAGGAGGATAACCGACGCCATAGCGCTCAGCTACAGGATCGGCGGGGGAATGAACGCCATAAACCCCATGGCCAGCAAACAGAAGGATGCGCTTCGGGGGGAGAGGATCGAAGAACTTCAGGCGTCGATCGTGAGCTTGGAAAAAAATCTTCCCGCATCGTGCGTGCTGGAGCAGGGCAGCGGGTTCGTCTATGCGCTCCCAGCGCCTCAGAGCTGCTCCGAGGTATGCGGTATCGACGGCTGCGTCGTCGTTCGCTCCAGAAGGCCGGCGAGGGTCGGCGATGTCAGGTTCGGAACGTCAAAAGAGCTGTCGAGGATCGTGATGGAGATGAACCGACGCGATCCCCGGATCATGTCCGCCCTGACCCTGCGGCCGACGCGGAAGGCGCTGTCGGTCCTGAAGGAGAGCGGGCTCTATATCGAAGAGATAGAATGCGATAAAGGGATGGAGGATAAGACACTTATAGAACGAATCGTTCCGAGGCGGGAAGGGCAAACAGATTTTGTACCGGATATCGTATTTGACAGGGGTGGGATGGGAATGCGACCGATGATCGTTGTCATTGGAAAAGATCCAGCAGACGTGCTGCTGAAGTTGAGACCCATCCTGCAGTGACGGTGTTGCCTTGAGGATCGCGATGTTCACTGATACATACCTCCCTACGAGGGATGGCGTGGTCACGTCGATCTTGAACACCAAGAAGGAACTGGAAGCGCAAGGTCATGATGTGTTCATCTTCGCGCCCGACCCCTACGACCATTCCAAGAAGGACCCGAACGTCCACTATTTTCGATCGGCGGCGTTCACGACGTACGAGGGTTACACCGTCGCCATGTTCCCGACGGAGAAGTGCAAGATCCTCAGAGAACTTGATGTCGACGTCATACATACGCATGGTCTGTTCTTCCAAGGGCTCAGGAGCATGCTCGCAGGAAGGGAGCTGAAGCTGCCGGTCGTCCTGACATGGCATACGATGGTCACCGACGCGGTCAAGTACTACAACTTCACGGTGCTACCCGAATGGTTCCTCGATAAGATGATGTGGGTCTATCTCCGCACCTTGCTGACGAGGGCTGAATGCGTCGTCGTTCCGACGCACGCGATCGAGAACGAGCTTAGGGGATACGCACCCCGTATGAGAAAGGTCGAGGTCGTTCCGACGGGCATCGACACGCAATTGTTCAACGGCCATTACGAGGGGGGCGACATACGCAGAAGGCTGGGCGTCGGCGACGATGAGAAGATGGTCCTTACCGTCGGCAGGGTCGCCTGGGAGAAGAACATCGATCTCATCCTCAAGGGTTTTGCCCTCCTTCACAAGGACGACCCTAAGACCAAGCTCGTCGTGGCCGGGAACGGCCCCGCGATGAGGCACTGCGTTGAACTGACCAAGGACCTCGGCATAGCTGACAGTACGACCTTCCCGGGGTTCGTGAGCGACGCCGACCTTCCGAGGTACTACGCGGCCTGCGACACGTTCACCATCGCCTCGAAGTTCGAGACCCAAGGGCTGGTCCTGCTCGAGGCCATGGCGACCGCGAAACCGATCACCGGCATCGATTACAGGGCTGTCGGTGAGCTCATCGTCGACGGATGGAACGGCTTCAAGTTCAAGGAGGAGCCCGAGGACTGGGCCAGGGCGACGAGGGCGGCGCTGGATTCCTCCGAAGATATCAAGCGGAACGCGAGGTCGACCGCCGAGCGGTTCAGCATAAAGTCCGCAGCTCAGGACCTGGTCAGGATCTACGAGAACTCGATAGAGTCTAAGAAAGAGAGATCATAGGACCGCTGAATGTAATTAATATCCGGTTCATGATGTTCAATCCACATGGTCGAGATAGGACAAATCTTCTATGACGCCCTGAGCCCTTTGGGCACCTTGGGCCTGCTCCTGTGCGTCTTCCTCCTGTTCTACATCGACAGCATCGTCTTTCCGACGCTGCCCGAGCTTTTCACGATCATCATATTCTCGGTCGACCCGACCATCGGCTTCGCCGGAGAGGTACTGGTGACCATCGCCGTGGCCGAGGTGCTCGGACTCACGACCCTATACTTCATCGTCAAGCGGCTGAGGGTGCCGAAGAAGATCGGCAATGTCGTGAACCGTTATTCCAATATGCTGCTCGTCAAGGACGAGAAGATCATACTGCTGAACAGGCTCGCGCCGGTCCTGCCGTTCATGGGCGCGTTCGTGGCGATCTGCAACTGGGACCTCAAAAAGGCCGTCGGCTACACCGTGCTCGGGGGGGTCATAAAGTACGGGGTCGTCCTGGCCCTGAGCAGCA
>JAJFUT010000074.1 GCA_021372315.1 Methanobacteriota archaeon | reverse complement strand
TTAGTTCTAGCTTTAGCCATCCTTTTGATGACACCGGTCGTGTTCAGCTCGGGCCTGTTAACGCTCGGAGGCGGTTCCGATAATTCGTCCCATGTAACACACCAAAGCATATCTGGGTTGTATACACCGAATATATCTCTTTATGATAATTTTACTACCAGTTTTATCACGGATCCATTGCCGAAGAAGATAGCCGTCGGGGACCTGAACGACGATGGAAGGAATGATATCGCGGTCATCTATTCATCAGAATTGAACGTGGATATCTTCTATCAGGACGAGTACGGATTCTTTCCAGATTCTCCCTCTGACACGATTATAACGGCCTATGTTCCGACGGGTCTAGATATTGGAAATATGAATAAAGAAGATGCTCTGGTCGACATCGTGATTTGTTATCCCATAGCATCAACTGGACGAATCGAAATATTCTATCAGCAAACTGGTACTGATAAATTCGATGTTAGTTATTACACACAGATCGTCCTGAATAAAAATCCATTGACATTGATCGTCGACCAGTTTGATAGTGACGGTGGTGATGACATTGCCATATTATCGATGACCCCGTCGGTACCGAATCAGGCGAGACTTGAGATCCATCCGAACTGTACGAGTTTTGTCATAACTAGCAATATTCAACTAAACCCGATGGACGAACCGAATCTGATATGTTCGGGCGACTTTGATAATGATGGTAAAATAGATATTGCGGTCGCTGAGACCGATAAGAACCTTGTACGAGTTTATCGAAATATCATCAGCTACCTTGGTGACGATGTAATATGGACCGAGGTGTATAGCTTCGACGATGGTGACAATGTCATCTTACCATCCAGCATCGAGTTCATAACGACTGATAGTTCGGGAAAGCCAACTCTGATGATCGCCTCCAGCGGAGATGACTCGGTCCTGATGTTCAAGAACAACACGAGCTCCTTTGTCCCGTGGCGCCAGATTTACATAGGATCGGGAGTTGGATATGCAAAGGGGATCTTCCTCAATGGAGATGCCTTTGAGGACGTTGCCATCATTGACGGTTCAGGCAGTAATATCACCTATTATTATACGCCCACGGGGTCGTCACTTTACGGTACACCTGTAAGCGTGTTCCCATGTCAGAACAATTCTATTGAACTTGCTTCTGCGAATATGAACGAGGGTGTGGCAGAGGACCTGATCATCCTTCAAAATCGAAGTGCAGCATCGGGGGCCATCACATTAGCATACTCGATCAACGGCATGCTTTCCAACGGCAACGACAACATATGGGTGCAATCGCAGCAAGCGTCCTTGTTGGTCGGCAGCTTCTCCCACACTTCGCAGGGAATCGGCATTCTGGACAGTACCGCTGATGTCCTGAGGATATATGCTGGCAGCTCGTGGTATATGATCCCCCTCACGACGACCACTGCTGAAAGGGCAGTCTCGCTCAAGTTGTACGATCAATCATATGATGATATTGTCCTTACGGATCCTGTCTCTGGAACTGTGATAATCTACAAGAGCAGCATATCGAACAGCCTGCTCGGTTCCAGTCCTTTGACGCTTACCATACCTTCATTGTCATCACCGAACAGTTTGACATCCTCAGATGTGAATGGTGACGGAAGGGTCGACCTCATCGTCGGATGTCAGGATGGTTTCGTCATATTCTACAACGACGGCACCGCCCAAGGTTTCCATTCCAATGACTATGACCTGGTCCCACTGGCAACCATTCCCTCGATTCAAGCAATAATGATCGGTAACTTCAACAATGGAACGGACGAGGGAGCCGGTGTTGATCTGATGGACGTGGCCGTCATCAACTCTACCACCAATCGCATCGAGATCTATTTCCAGCAATCAGATGGAACATACTCGGCGACCGGCGGGAAGATGCTGAGTCTCGCTGTCCCATCCGGGACGATAATATGGACAGATTCAGCTGACGTGAACTCGGATGGACTTGCTGATATTGTCGTTGCGACCGATGATGGTAACATCGTCGCGTATATCCAAAGGAGCTATCTGTCATCGGGATTCGCATATTCCGATAGAGTTTCCTATCATTGCGCCCAAGGTATACAGACCGCGACCGTGGGAGACTACGATGATGATGGATTCAAAGAGATCGCGGTGGTCGGTTCTGAGATGGGATCGGTATCTCTGATCCATTTGGCGGGATCGTCCTTCCACTTAGATTACGCTCAAACAGCTGGTTCGGGCATATGCACGATCGCTGTAGAAGATGTGGATGGAGATAATAGGGATGATGTGGTCGTAGGTTCCCCCGGGTCGGGAGCGGTGTCGATATGGTACCAGCGCAATATCGCCCCTCACGCCGACTGGTACAGCGAGACCACCATTCCTACAGAAGGAATTCCAACGGTCCTGAACGCGACCGGGTCATGGGATAGCTACTCAGATAATGGCAGCCTCTCGTACACATGGAAATGGCGTCTGAGCGGGGGTGTCACCTGGATCGACATAACAACCGCCTCGAGCTCTCCGACGGTTTCCTATGCATTCCCGTCGTGGGGTCTTTATGAGGTTAGCCTGATGGTCTCGGATGGGGACGGTGGCATTGACTGGCTCAACAAGACCGTTCGGGTCAAGGACGGCATGCCCACCGCTGGATTCGATTATTCGGGCACGCTCGTCGAGGGCATGAACATAACGTTCACGGACAGCTCCACAAGCCCTGTCGACGAGATTACCTACTTCAGATGGGACTTTGACGATGGGACTCCGCAACTGATCCTCAACTCCAACGAGACCCCCGTGGTCCACAGGTTCCTATCGAACGGGGTCTACGATGTCACTTTGACCGTCAGGGACGGCGACCTGAACGAGAGCGTCTTTTACCGCACCATCACCATTGATGATTCGGACCCCCAGTTCACAATATCGAAGTCGCTTGCGACGATCAACGAGGGCGACACCGTCACGTTCAGCGCGGTAGTGGAATCACCGGATGCAGTGGTCTTTTATCACTGGTCCATCGAGAACGACACAAGGTTGGTCGATGGCGCCTCCAGTTCCGTCGCGCACCAGTTCCTCACCAACGGTCGATTCTACGTCAACCTGACCATTGATGAAAGCGATGGCGATTCCAGCACAAGATCGATCCTCGTCGTCGTTCTGGACAGCATACCGACAGTGAGCTTCACAATGTCGGACACCCAGGTGGACGAGGGCGAACCCGTCACGTTGCAGGACACCTCGACGGCGTACGACGGAATTGCATCCCGATACTGGCAGTTCGGAAATGGCAAGACCTCTACAGCTCAGAGCCCTATCATCAGCTATGAAGCCCACGGCAACTATACCGTGACCCTCTGGGTCATGGATTCGGATGGGGACAACATCTCGACCACTAGGACCATATCCGTATCGGATACCAATCCCGAGATCACCAGTCCGCTCGTGACGAGCACTGGCGAGAGGAACTTCACGAAGGGAGAGGAGGTCAGCTTCACGATAACGGTCGATCCGGGAGCAGAGATGCCTGTATACTCCTGGACCATCACGAGCAGCTCGGGCACGCCATATACAACGTTCACGGATGGCCCTAGCCTGTCCTACACGTTCACCAAGGCGGGATCATATCACATAGTCATTAGGGTGAGCGATTCCGACCGTTATTTCGAGGAGAGCACCGATGTCCGGATCATCGATCAGGAGCCTACGGCGAAGATGAGGATCGAGCACGTCAACATAGACCTGCTGACCGTGACGCTCTCGGCGAACATGACCCAAGACCCGGACGACGACCTCGCCTCACTGTTGTTCAGCTGGAACTATGGCGATGGCAGCGACTGGACCCCTTGGACCAGCTACGGCGTCGATGGTGGCAACTACGCATTCCATACGTACGCTGAGCCAGGCATCTACTCGGCGACCCTGAGGGTCAAGGACCCGGTGACCACGGACTACAACGAGATCACCATCACGCTCGACAAATGGGCTCCAGAGGTCGAAGCCGATATCGTCACAGGATCGTACGTCGGAGACCCGATACAGATCGACGCTCGGGTCATCGATGACATCGGCGTCACCGTCAGGCTGTTCTATTCGTTCAACGGGACCGTCTTCACGTCCGTACTTATGACCCCCTCGGACGATCTGGGCAATTATTCAGGTCAGATACCCACACCGAATGACACCGGTACCATATGGTACTACATCTCGGCGACCGACGATAACAACAACACGTACACGACGGACACCTACACGATCAAGGTCGAGGTCGAGCCAAGCATGCTGTACATCTGGTTGGCCATGCTTTTCGTCGCCTGCTTCCTCGTCCTGACGCTCATCTTCTTCAGCAGGACGAAACCGGTCGTCGACGAGGTGTTCGTCATCTATCATGACGGCAACCTCATCGCGCACCAGACGAGGAGGCTGAAGCCCGGCATGGACGATCAGATCCTCGGCTCCATGTTCGTCGCGCTGCAGGGGTTCGTAAAGGATTCGTTCAAGGACGAATCGTCAACGATGCTGAAACGCATGGACTTCGGCGAGAAGAAGGTCATGGTCGAGAAGGGCGACTTCATCTACATCGCGGTCGTCCTTAACGGAAAGAGGACAGACAGCATCCCTCCGAGGATGCAGAAGGTCCTCGAGGACATCGACAAGGCGTATGGCGTAGAGCTCATAGCATGGAACGGCGACCTTGAAAGCCTCCGCGGCGTCAGGGACCTGACGCAGCCCCTCTTCGAAAGGGTCGGCTTCCTGGACCTGTCTGGACGTAAGGGTCGGTTGAAGAACGCGTGAACGGCCCTTCCGAACATACCTTTTTTATAACTCCGTCAGAATCGGACAGGGGATGATCTCGGCGGTCGGCTTCCTGTCGGTGCTGCTGCTATGCGGCATACTGACGGTCATATCGTACAAGTTCGAACTGCTCACGATCAGCGGGAGCCTGGCCTCCTTTGGGGTCGGGAGCCTGATCGGCATCTTCGGCTCGATCAATTGGCTCGTCCTCCTGATCATTTTCGCGCTTACTGGGTTCATCGTGACCAAGTACAAGTTCGAGGTGAAGAGGAAGAAGGGGCTGCAGGAAGGTTCGAAGGGCGAGCGCACGTACAGGAACGTCGTCGCCAATGGTTCCGTGCCCTTGATGGTGGCGCTGATCTCCTTCGCTATGGGCGAGCAGGGAAGCGATGCCGCGGGGATCGCCTATCTCTGCGCCATAAGCGTCGCCGCCTCGGACACCGTCGCCAGCGAGATGGGCGTGCTGAGCTCGAAGGCAAGGCTGATAACGAACCTTGAGAAGGTCGAGGCCGGGACCAACGGGGGAGTGTCCGCCTACGGCACTGCATGGGCGTTCCTTGGCGCATGCTTCGCGAGCGCCATGGGATGGATCGTAATCTTCCCGGGGGTCTTCCCGGACGCGAGGATATTCATCCCGGCGGTCATGGGCTTCGTCGGCTGCAACCTTGATTCCTTGATCGGGGCAACGCTCGAAACCTGGGGCTATGTCAAGAAGTTAGGGACGAACATATTGTCGATGGCGCTAGGGACCGTCCTAGGGTATATAACATTGATACTGGTCCTATGACATTTTTGGACAACGGGTGACCGCTAGTCCAAAAAGGTTAAATATGATAGCGCGCTTCGGTGATTTCAAGAAAGGATTGACGGCCAAAGCGGCGGGGATACGCCTGGTCTCTTCTGAACCCAGAAGCTAAGCCCGCCCGCGTACGCTGTTGTACTGTGGTGCGCGAGCCCACGGGAAGCTTTGCACGCTGTCAGCCTTTCTTATTTTCCATTTCTTCATCAGGGTTCCATGCCGTATCGCCATCTTGGATAAATTCTTATCCGCGAATACGCCTAATCCGTACCAGTGAATTTGGAGGATTGGCCCTGGACCTGTCTCTGATATTGATATTCGGCCTCGCCGTTCTGTTGATTGTCGTTCTATACTTCGAGTTCAAGTACATGAGGCCGAAGCGCAGGGATGAGATAGAGGCGGTCCTGACCAAGGACCAGGCGTACAACGCCCTTATGAACGCCAAGGCCGTGTCCAGCGCCCTCAAGCTGACAGGCAAGGACACGAGGGAGGCAGAGCTCCTGCTCGAGAGAGCTCAATACAATTATGATCAAAGGGACTTTGTGAAGACGATCGCCGTCGCCAAGGCCTCGAAGGACGCGTTGCTTGTCGCCAAGGATGTTCCGATCGCCGAGAAAGCGGTTGAGGATCAGGAGCGACCGGAGCCCGAGGAACACCCCGTCCTTGATGGCAAGACCGTTCACGATGCCAAGAAGCTCCCGCAGAACTTCGTTGAATCCAAGTTCCTGCTCGCGGCAACGCTTTCGGACATAGAGAAGGCGGAGAAGGATAGGAACGTCGACGAGGCCAGGAGCCTCCTCGCCGCCGCTCAGGCATCATTCGACGCCATGGATTATACAGCGAGCGTCAAGGGATGCGTGAGGGCAAAGAGGTCGCTGGCCGGACCTTCTCAGGACGGTTCCGCCTCTGGAGTGAAGGTCGTAACCGAGGTTTCGAGCATGGAGGTCGTGCAGAGGTCATCAAACACTATGGAGGAGAGGCCTGCCGCGAAATGCGTGAAATGTGGGGAAACACTGCTCGACGGCGACATGTTCTGCGGAAGGTGCGGAACAGAGGTATACCGGCCGATCAAATGCTCCAGGTGCGGCTCCGATCTCGGCAAGGACGATTCGTTCTGCAGGAAATGCGGCCTCAAACGGGCATAGGACAATCTTTTTATCAGGCCCTCATCATGTTCCAGCAGTACAAATGATCCTGATAAAGTTGGGCGGCAGCGTCATCACGGACAAGGGTCGTTACAGGACCTTCAAGGAGGATGTGGTCAGACGTCTTGCCAGAGAGATCGTTTCGTCGGAGGAGCGCACCATGATCGTGCACGGTGCTGGTTCCTTCGGTCACGTGATCGCCAAGAAATATGCCCTTCAGAACGGCATGGTCTCCGACGACCAGGCCAGGGGGATATCGCAGGTGACCTCGGACGTCAGGGAGCTGGACGCGCTCGTAATCAAGGCCCTCTCGGACGAAGAGATCGAGGCTGTGAGCATAGTCCCGGGCTCGAGCGCAACGCTAAGGGAGGGAAAGCTCCACACGCTCGACGTGGGCAAGTTCCACGATTATTATGCACTTGGCATAACGCCGGTCACTTTCGGGGATGTCGTCCTGGATGAGGTCCGAGGAATCGGCATCTGCTCGGGGGACCAGCTAATAGCCCGCCTTGCGGAGGAGTTCAGGCCGGACAAGGTGATATTCGTCACGGACGTCGACGGGGTGTTCACCTGCGACCCGCGCCTGGACGGAAAGGCGAAGCTCATCGAGGAGATCGACCGCAAGGTCCTTGACGAACTGCCTAGGAGCGAATGGTGCGATGATGTAACAGGAAGCATATTCGCCAAGCTGGAATATATGCTGAGCATCGCAACGAGCACGAAAGAGGTCATGATAATCAACGGGAACGAACACGGACGGCTCGCAGCCGCGATGACCGGTTCGGAACTGATCTGTTCGCGCGTGAGAGGTGCATGAGATGAAGAATATAGAGAGGAGGAAGGCGGACCACATCCGGGTGTCGCTTGAGGAGAATGTCGTTCAGACGCACAACAACTGGGACGACATCAAGCTCGTCCATTGCTCCCTCCCCGAGGTCGATCTGGATGATATCGATACCTCGATCATGCTGTTCAGGAAGAGGCTCTCGATGCCTCTGATCGTCACCGCCATCACAGGCGGCTTCAAGGACGCCGAGAAGATCAACCGAAATCTGGCCGAGGCATGCGCCGACATGAAGGTCGGGCTCGGCGTCGGAAGCCAGAGGGCTGGATTGGAAGAAGGGGATGAAGCTAGCTACACCGTGCTGAAGGAGTTCGACGTGCCCCTGAGGATAGGGAACGTCGGGGCACCGCAGCTTATCCCTCAGAAGAGGAGGAAGGCGTTCTCGGTCGATCAGGTGAAGAAGGCGATGGAGATGGTCGACGCCGACGTCATGGCCATCCATCTCAACTATCTGCAGGAGGCCGCGCAGCCGGGCGGCGACATGAGGGCCGAGGGCGTCCTCGACGCTATCAGGGATGTCGCCAGGGAGATGCCGTCGATCGTCAAGGAGACCGGCGCCGGGATCTCCAGGGAGACGGCTATAAGGCTGAAGGGCACGGGGATCATCGGCATGGACATCTCCGGCGTGTCGGGCACGTCCTTCGCTTCGGTGGAGATGCACAGGGCCAAGCAGGTAGGGGACGTCCGATGCGAGGCGATAGGGCGCCTCTTCTCGAACTGGGGCGTTCCAGCGCCTGTGTCGGTCATCGAGGCCGACGTGGGGCTTCCGATCATTGCGTCCGGGGGGATAACCAACGGACTTCACATCGCATCGAGCGTCGTGCTCGGCGCCAGCTGCGCCGGGATGGCTAGGGCCATACTTCCGGCGGCCATGAGGTCCGCCGAGGCCGTGAAGGAGCTGCTGACCCAGATCGGGGACGAACTGAAGGTCGCGATGTTCCTCACAGGCTCGGAGGACATCGCGGCGCTGGCGAGCAAGGACTGCGTCCTGACGGGCGAGACGAAGGAATGGATAGACCAGAGGGAGGGTTGAAGATGGAACTGCCGAAGGAAATGTCGAACATGGCAAATGACTTTCACAAGAGCATAATGGGTTACCTCGATTACGGCGAGAACGACAAGCTGAGGAAGGCGATGACTCATTACCCCGAGGCGGGCGGAAAGCGCATGAGGCCGATCCTGGCCATGCTCGTCGCCAATGCCATCTCCCGCAAGGGAGAGAAGGCCGTCCCATTCGGGTGCTGCCTCGAGATGATACACAACTTCACGCTCATCCACGACGACGTGATGGACAAGGACCCCGTCAGGAGGGGCCGTCCCGCCGTCCACATCCTCTACGACGAGCCGACCGCGATCATCGCCGGCGACGCTCTCTTCGCGAGGGCGTACGACGTGCTGAGCGAATCGGAGATATCCGGCGAGGAGCTGAGGGAGCTCGTCCACATCGTTTCCGAGACCGTCTACCTGATCGCCGAAGGGCAGCAGATGGACATCGACAACGAGGACAAGGAGACGATCACCATCGACGAGTACCTGGAGATGGTCGAGAAGAAGACCGCCGTACTGTTCTCCTGCGCGGCCGAGGGCGGCGCGATCATCGGACAGGGGAGCAGGAAGCAGAT
>JAJFUT010000073.1 GCA_021372315.1 Methanobacteriota archaeon | reverse complement strand
CCCTCACCGTGATGGGCAAGAAGGCATGGTGGGCACCTGGCAGGCTCCAGCGCGTAGGCCGCAAGGAGAAGATGGCGAAGAAGGACGAGCAGCAGAAGAACGTCTGAACGCCTTTCCAAAAGCGGCCTTGACCGGCCGCCCCTTTCATTTTCTATCTTTTTCCAATACCCACAGACCCTTTTCTCATTTGGTCCCAGGACCGGCCGATCTCGATATCGTCTTAGACAGCAGCTTCCCGTCCTTGTCGTAGTACCTCTTCCTGAACCAGAACGCCAAGTTCACTAAGCTGATGAGAGCGGGCACCTCGACCAGCGGCCCTATCACCGCCGCAAAGGCGACGCCGGAACCGATGCCGAATATGCCTATGGCCACGGCGATCGCGAGCTCGAAGTTGTTCGACGCGGCCGTGAACGATTGCGCCGTCGCGTGGGGATAATCGAACTTCAGCCTCATCGACAGGTAGAACGACAGGAGGAACATCGTCATGAAGTAGATCAGCAGCGGGATCGCGACCCTGACCACGTCGAACGGAAGTTCAACGATGTAATCCCCCTTCAGCGAGAACATGACCACGATGGTGAAGAGCAATGCAAGCAGGGACATCTTGCCCATGACCGGCATGAACTTGTTGTCGTACCAGTCCGCGCCCTTCCTGGGTCTGAGCGTGTAACGCGCAACGATGCCTCCGAAGAACGGTATGCCTAGATAGATGATCACGCTCGTAGCGATGGACCAGATCGATATGTCGACGTCCACTCCGCTTCCAGGGGAGATCCACTCGGAGGCGACGGATATCAGGAAGTAGGCGTAGAAGGAGTACATCGCGATCTGGAATATGCTGTTGAGAGCGACCAGCACGGCGACGTACTCGCTGTCGCCCTCGGCCAGCTGATTCCATACAAGGACCATCGCGATGCATCTTGCCAGCCCCGTCAGGATGAGACCGATCCTATACTCGGGCTGGTCCGGAAGGAATATCCATGCGAGGGCGAACATGAGGAGCGGCCCGACGACGTAGTTCAGTGCGAGGGAGGTGGCGAACATCCTCTTGCTCTCGGGCTGGGACGTCAGCTTCCCAAGGTCCTCGTACTTCACCTTTGCCAGAGGTGGGAACATCATCAGGATGAGACCGATGGCTATCGGTATGGATGTCGTTCCGACGCTCAGATCGTCGAGCGCGTCGGCGACGCCGGGCACGAGGACACCAAGCCCGACGCCGATGAACATGGCAAGGAAGATCCAGATCGTCAGATATCTGTTCAGGAAGGACAATTTCTTCGTAACCGCAACGCCCTCGGTCAATGTGCTCCGCTCCTCAAATTCGAACGTTGACGAATAGGCATTTCAAGAATATTTAAAATAAACTATCGTTGACAATGAATTGAGCCTTCAAGATACCGGGTCATCGGAAAGTTCAATATTGTGGGAACGACGATCCTAGTTCGGGTTCGAACATGAAGAGGGTCCTTTTCATCTGCACGCACAATTCGGCCAGGTCCCAGATGGCCGAGGGTCTGGTCAACGAGTACCATTCGAAGAGATGGATAGCGCACAGTGCCGGGACGAAGCCCACGACCGTCCATCCATTGGCGATCAAGGCCATGGCCGAGCTGGGGATCGATATCTCATCTCACCATTCGAAGGCCCTCAACGATTTCAAGGGCGACACGTTCGATCTCGTCGTGACCGTCTGCGACGACGCCTCCGAGACCTGCCCGTTCTTCCCCGCCGAGAACATAATCCACCGAGGATTCCCGGACCCGGCGAAGGCCAAAGGCTCGGAGGAGGAGAGGATGGACGAGTTCCGCAGGACGAGGGATGATATCAAGGTCTGGTTGGACACCGTATTGAGATGACATGACCCTACCATTTTGCGATATGGAACCTGGTGTTCTGTCGTAAATATCGTTGGTTCCTCGTTTTGTCGAAGGGATGGTTTTTTAAACGGATTGAGCAATCCCTGGGCGATCAACAGCCGGCGAACCTAGAATTCGTCGCTGGCAAATTGATGCTCGTTCATCGGAGGCATCATCCACTTGACAGGAATGGATTGGATCTGGATCGGTTTTTTCATATTCATATTGGGAATGCTGGCTTTGGACCTCGGGTACTTCAACAGGAAGGCCCACGAGATCAAGCCGAAGGAGGCTATCAGGATGTGGATCTTCTGGGTCTCGCTTGCGGCGGTCTTCAACGTTCTTGTCTATTATTGGTTCGGCAGCGACAAGGCGCTCGAGTTCCTGACGGGCTACATCATGGAAGAGGCGCTCAGCATCGACAACATGTTCGTGTTCGTCCTCGTCTTCTCCTACTTCTGCGTCCCGAAGGACTGTCACCACGAGGTCCTCTTCTGGGGGATACTAGGTGCGCTCATAATGAGAGGCGTGTTCATCTTCGTGGGCATCGAGCTGATAGAGGCCTTCTCCTGGGTCATGTACATCTTCGGCGCGTTCCTTATCATATCGGCGGTGAGGATGGCCTTCGGGGGCGACAAGAACGTCGAGCCTGAGAACAACCCGGTCGTGCGAGTCTTCCGCCGCTTCTTCCCTGTCGAGGATAAGTTCCACGGCAGCAAGTTCTTCGTGAGGTCGGCCAAGGGAGCGCTCGTCGCGACGCCTCTCTTCATCTGCCTGATGTTCGTCGAATCGACCGACCTGGTGTTCGCATTGGACTCCATCCCGGCGATCATCTCGATCACGCAGGACCCTTTCATCGTCTACACGTCGAACGCCTTCGCGATACTCGGCCTCAGGGCGCTGTACTTCGTTCTCGCGGGCATGATGACCGCGTTCTGCTATCTGAAATACGGCCTGTCCGGCATCCTGGCGTTCGTGGGATTGAAGATGCTCCTGGCAGACTTCGTTGAAATACCGGTCGTGATGTCCCTTCTGGTGATCGTGGCGATACTCGGCATATCGGTCATCGCCTCCTGGTCCAAGTACAAGGATGCGAAGATCCAGGTCGCGTGCCCGGACCAGTGCGGTATCGTCGAGGAAGAGGAGAAGAAGGAGTGAGCTGGGATCCTTCGCCCAAACGTTTTCCAGTTCATTTCTTATTTTTTATAGACCTTGAATAGAACTCGTTTGTCCTGGAAAAGGCGGTCAGAGAACGGATCGCTCGATCGCGCGGTCAGGCTTTCGTCCCTGGGAAGGCATCGAGCAATGTCCATGACCGCATCAAATGACGGCGATCACTTCTTAGGTTCCTCTTCCTTGAAGTAGAAGTAACAGGCCGCGATGATGAAGAACGGCGCGAAGGCCAGGCTGAATAGCATCACGAGGTCGTACACCGCCTCGTCAAGCCAATTGCCGACCGAATACACATAGTACTCCCCGTCCTCGTATGCGAACATGTACAGCGTGTCGTTGTCACCCAGTACCGGGCACCAGAACGTTCTGGTCATCTCCTCGTCGTCGGGGGCCGCGGCTGCTGTCCTCCAAAGCTCGGTCCCGTTCGGGGCGACGGCGACTATTGCGTCGTTCCCGCAGACGAGCGTCATGCCGTTGGCCGTCACGACGGTCGCATCGCCCGAGGAAGTTTCCACATCCAGATCATACGACCATTCCATATCGCCATCGGTGCTTATCTTGATGATCGACCGGAGATGACCGCCTTCCGATGTCTCGACGGTGATCCCCTCGGAGCCGACGGAGGATATTTCGAAGTCCCCGGAGCCTTGAACGCCGTACGTCCATCTCGGTTCCCCGTTCCCGTCCAGGGAATAGAGGACTTCGCCGCCGATGAAATAGCAGTTGCCTTCGTGGTCGATAGAAACGTCAGATATCAGCTCGACCGTGCTGTTCTCCGAACCGGGCAGATCGTACGTCCATAGCGGGAGATCTACTTCCGTCACCGCTATGATCGTGTTTCCTCCGACAAATATTATGAGACCGTCATCGGATATCGCGGGGTCCAAGGTCGATATGCCGGACGTCCCTTCTTCCGAGTCAAGGTCGAAGATCAGAGAGTAGACCAGGCCCTCCTCGTTCCAGACGGCATAGAGCGCCTGGTCGTTCTCCTCGCTCTCCGAGTCTGGAGCGACCAGAGCGGTGAAGAACACCCTTCCGTTCGGAGCTATGACGGGGGAGCTCACATGCTCAACGGTCCTGAATGTACCGTTGACGGCGTAGGTGAAGCCATTCTCCCAGAGGAACGCGCCCTCATGATCGATGGCCACCATCGTCTTGGCGTTGGTCGCTGTGTCATTGACAATGAAGTATGCCACACCTTCCTTGTCGATAGCGACCGATGATGATATCGGACCGTCGGCCTCATAGGTCCATGACCATTGGCCGTCTGGCATCAGGCCGTCGATCTCCGTCCCCTCGACGATGTATATCGTTCCATCGGGCCCGATGGCGATGTCCTGTGTCGGAGCCGCTTCAAGGCTCCTGTCCCAGAGGACGTCCTCGATCACCTCTTCCATGACGTATTGGCTGATCCCGCTGTGACGCGCGTCCCCGTTGAGCATGCTCCATGAACGATATTCCATCTCCTCGTCCGCCGATGCGCCGATCGGCATGAAGGACAGGGCCATGAGAATTACGGCCATGGACGTTGCGACGATGATGCAGGACCTTGTCACGATATCTCCACCAGAACCCTTTGGGGGGAGATTGAAATCATCGATACTAATCATTTTTCTCTGAACGGAACGCTGGAGGACCGACCGGGGGATGGAAAACAAATATATTCTTGTAGAGCGCAAGAATTTCAGCATGTCAGAGCATCAAGGTCATCTGCTCCCTGGGTTCAAGACCGAACATGGCTGGGGCGTCGCCCGCATACTGTTGGGGTGGCTGTTCCTCTGGGCGTTCATCGACAAGCTGTTCGGCCTAGGCTATGCGACCGCGTCAGGCAACGGCTGGATCGACGGCGGGTCCCCGACGACCGGATATCTCAATTACGGCGTCAGCGGGGTGTTCGAGGGTGTGTTCAAGGACATCGCCGGCAACACGGCGATAGACGTCGTTTTCATGCTCGCGCTGCTGGCATTGGGCTTGGCGTTGATGCTCGGGATCGGCATGAGGCTCGCGTTCTACGGCGGCTCCATACTGATGGTGCTGCTGTGGTCCAGCAACGTGCCGCCTGAGAACAATCCGCTGATCGACGAACACATCATCTTCATCGCCTTCCTGTTCCTTTTCGAGCGCTATGGCGCCGGAAAGCACCTCGGCCTCGGGGGATGGTGGTCGCAGACCGCCTTGGTGAAGAGGTTCCCGATCCTCGAGTGAGGATGGACGTCGAGCGACCCGGCCTCGCCTAGGTCGCTTTTCTGTGGATGAGCTCCACAAATGTCGAAGACCTACTTCGACATTCTACCAATTTTTTTGTAATAAGCCAGCAAATCGATTTCTGCGAGTTACCAACGAAAGCGTTATCTATCGCCTCGGCCCAATACCTGAGCTCACGGCCGTTCCGCGACCCTATGCCTATGGGGCCGTGAGCGCGGAAGGTGCGCGGAGGGAGGAGGGGATGGGATGCAAGAGACGAAGGGAAAGAGGTCGGAGAGGGACAAATGGTCATTGGCCATGGTCTTCGTGCTCGTCCTGGGCCTCGTCAGTCTTCTGGCTGACATCGCGAACGAGGGGACGAAGAGCTCGACCGGCGCTTATCTAGGATTGCTTGGTGCGAGCGCGGCGACCATAGGGATGATATCCGGGTTGAGCGAGCTCGTCGGATACGGGCTCAGGATGGTCTTCGGATGGATCACTGACAGGACGGGACGCTACTGGACGCTCGTCCTCATAGGGTATGGGATTAACCTTGTGGCCGTGCCCGCGCTGGCATTGGCCGGCAGCTGGGAGATCGCCTTCGCCCTCATCATGTTCGAGAGGGTCGGACGGGCGGTCAGAGGGCCGGCACGTGACGCGATGATGTCGCACGCGTCGGTCAAGGTGGGAAGGGGATGGGCGTTCGGCCTTCAAGAGGCGTTGTCGTCCGTCGGCGGCATGTTCGGACCGGTGATAATGGTCGTCATTTTGACTATGGACGGGACATACGAGTTCGGATTCGCACTGCTAGGCGTCTTCGCGCTGCTCGCGTTCGTCCTATTGGCCTACGCATGGAAGCTCAATCCGAGGCCGAGGGAAATGGAAGGGAAGTGCCGTCGCGTCGACACGATGAGGAAGCTGCCGATGACGTTCTGGACGTTCTCCATCGCCGGCGCCTTCATAGCCGCCGGATACGCGGACTTCCCGCTGATCTCGTATCACCTGGACAATGGGAGCATCATCGAGGAGAGCCTGATCCCGATCATGTACGCGCTGGCGATGGCGGCGGACGCCCTGTCCGCACTGTTCTTCGGGAAGCTGTACGACAAGGGAGGCATGAAGGCGTTCATCGTCATGATGGCCGTCGTACCGATCTTCGTCCCGCTCATATTCAGCGGGGACATGGGGTTCCTGTTCCTTGGAATGGTCTTCTACGGGATCGGGTTCGGCGCCCAGGAGTCGATAATGAGAGCGATGGTCGCTGACCTTGCGCCGTACTGCAGGCGCGGTTCCGCCTTCGGATATTACAATGCCCTCTTCGGCGTGTCATGGTTCCTCGGGAGCATGGCGATCGGGCTCCTCTATGACATCAGCCTCGTGATGATGGTCGTTCTCTCGATGTCGCTCCAGCTCGCTGCGATACCGTTCCTGATCAAAGTACGCCGCGAGCTCAGATGGACCCCCCGCGGGGAGGAGGCGTGAGGTAAAAATATTAACGCGGTGCCACCAATGATAGCAGCATGACATCGTTCCGTTCAGTGGCGCTGTTGAAGACCGGCCGCCCTGCCACCGATGGTGCGGGCGTGCGACTGAGAAGGGTCTTCGGGCATTCCCTGGCGAACGAGCTCGACCCGTTCCTGATGCTAGATCACTTCGATTCCGACAACCCTGAGGACTATGCCGCTGGATTTCCGATGCATCCACACCGCGGCATCGAGACGATCACGTACATGATCGATGGCATCATCGATCACGAGGACAGCCTCGGGAACAAGGGAACGATCACCCCCGGGGACGTCCAGTGGATGACCGCGGGGAGAGGCATAATGCACGAGGAGATGCCCCGGCGGGTGGCACCGATGAGGGGGTTCCAGCTATGGGTCAATCTTCCGAAGGACTCGAAGATGATGCCGCCCCGCTACCGCGACGTGAAGAAGGCCGCCATCCCTATCGCTAAAATGGGGCAGGGCTCATCGATCAAGGTCATTGCCGGGAAGTACACCTCGACCGAAGGTCCTGTCAGAGACATCGTCGTCCCAGTTTCGCTGTACGACATCACCCTTGGGCCGGGGGAGCGCGCGGACATGCAGACGGACAAGGGGCACAACGCGTTCGCGTTCGTATATGAGGGGCAGGCGGCCTTCGGACCGAACGAAGGGACGATCGCCGGTGTGCAGCAGCTCGCAGTCCTCAGCAAGGGGGACATTCTCACAGCTAGAGCTGGTCCCGGCGGTTCGAAGTTCATCATGGCGACTGGCAGACCGCTGCACGAACCGATCGCATGGGGCGGACCGATCGTCATGAACACGGAGGAAGAGCTCGAGAAGGCGTACGACGAGCTGAGCGCTGGAACGTTCATAACCAGTTAATGAGAAGCTCGATTCTTTGAATCGTTCAAGATATATAGTCGCGCTGACATGAATTGCAGGAAATCGTAGGTGATATGACGGGTGCTAAGAGATCCGAAGCGATCAATGTGCTGGTCGTGGACGACGACCTGAACTTGTTGGAGCTTTCGGATACAATGCTGACCGACCTCGGCGGTCTGAATGTCGAGACCGTATCCTCCGGGAAGGAGGCGCTGACGCTCCTCGACTCGGGAGATTTCGATGCCGTCGTGTGCGACTATGAGATGCCGGGCATGAACGGGATCGAACTGCTCATGCAGATAAGAGCGGGCGGCTCGAAAGTTCCGTTCATCCTATTCACGGGCAAAGGGCGAGAGGAGGTTGCGATCAAAGCGCTCAACGGCGGCGCGGATTCGTATCTTCAGAAAGGGGGGGACCCCACTTCTCTGTTCATCGAGCTCACCCATCGGATCCATGGGGCCGTCGATCGTAGGAGGGCGGAGATGGCCCTTCTTGAAAGCGAGCATAAGTTCAGAATGATGGTGGAGGCCTCTCCCGACGTCATATGGGAGCTGGATGCTGATGGAATGTTCACCTACATCAGCCCGCGGATAGAAGACATGCTCGGGTATTCGCCAGAAAGGTTCATGGGAAGATCACTGGCCTCGATCATCGAAATGATGGCGGTCGATGATGATGCTTCGTTCGACCAAAAGGTTTTGAATCGAAATGATTTTGAAACGGAGTTCGCCGTCCGGGACCGCAATGGAAGGAACCAGTTCATCGAGATCAGGTCGAGACCGATTTTCGATGAAAAGGGAGAGATACGAGGGTTCCGAGGGTTCGTTCATGACATCACCGAACGGAAGGAGACTGAGACGAAGATCGTCCATTCCTTCAACCTGATGCAGTATATCATCTCCCACGCTGGTAGCGAAATATTCGTTCTCGACAGGAACATGAGATACCTCTATGTCAGCGACAGATTTCTCGATGATTATAAGTTGAAGGACCGCAACGTCCTGGGCAAGAATCATTACGACGTTTTCCCAGACCTTCCTCGAAGTGTGAAGGAGGTGCATAAAAGGGTGCTTGAAGGAGAGGTGATCTCCAAGGCGAATGATCAGTATAATAGAGATGACGGGACCGTGGATTGGATCAACTGGGATTGCAGACCATGGTATGAATCCGACGGCACGGTGGGCGGGATCGTGCTCTACACCGACATCATCACGGAACAGAAGAACAGAGAGGAAGAGCTGCAAGTCAACCAGCGGTTGCTCGCTGATGCGATGGACCTTGCCAAATTGGTCAACTGGGAATATGATGTCCTTAGGAACGTCTTCATCTTCAACGATCGTTTTTACAGCTTCCACGGTTCAAACGTTGAGGAGATGGGAGGATACGAGATCTCTCCTGAAAGATACGCGAAGGAGTTCGTCCACCCCGACGACGCGTACATGGTCGCCGAGGCGGTTCAGAAGGCCATTGAAACGAAAGATTCTGACCGCATCTTCCAATTTGAACATCGGATCATCCGCCGGGATGGTGCGGCCAGATACGTCGTCGTCCGCTTCTCGGTGATCATGAGCAAGGACGGAATGGTCGTCGGGACGAAAGGAGGGAACCAGGACATCACGGACAGGATAATGAGCGAGAACGCCCTGAAGAGGGCCAATCACCGCCTTGACATCCTTTCCAGCATCACGGCGCATGACACCATGAACAAGTTGGCTGTGATCTGGGGCAACCTGGAGATGGTGAAGATGAGGTATCCCGACCCGGCCATCCAAAAGATGGTCTCCAACATTGAGAAGGCGGCGGCCTCGATCCAGACCCAGGTCAAGTTCCTGCAGCAGTACAACAGGTTGGGTACCAGTGCCCAGACGCTGCATGTCCTCCGAGATGTCATCCTGACGGTCCAGGTACCGGAGGGTGTGCAATTCCAGATGGACATCCCCGATGTGAAGATATTTGCCGATCCGATGTTCGAGAAGGTCTTCGCGAACCTGATGGACAATTCGATAAGACATGGGGAGAAAGTGTCCAAAATATCGATCAAGACCGAACAGCAAGGGGGCGAGCTGATCATCGTCTGGGAGGACGATGGTGCTGGGATCCCAGCTCAGGATAAGGAGTATATTTTCGAACCAGGCTTCGGTAAGAACACTGGCTACGGTCTCTTCCTGACGAGGGAGATACTCAGCATAACCGACCTGAAGATCAGGGAGAACGGAATATTCGGAAAAGGGGCGAGGTTCGAGATCAGAGTTCCGATAGGCAAATGGCATCAGGCCAAGTGAGAGAGCGTGCGATGACGTTCTCACTCAGGCCTCTTCATTCGCTCCTGCCGATCATTTTATCTCGATGAGCTTCGGCGGGCAATTGTACGGCGTGCATACGCTGTCCAGCTTCTTCGGGTAGAGCAGCTTGCCGATGACGGCCGCTGCGGCGATCGCCCCGATGATCTCGGCCATCATGAAGATCACGGCATCGCCAGGCGTTATTCCGCACATGGCGTAAGTGAAGACCCTCGCCAAGGTGACGACCGGGTTCGCGTACATGGTCGATGAGGTGGTGATGAGGAGCCCGCCGACGATGAACGACACGGCCAAAGGCGTGTTCTTCGAGCCGGCCCTCACGCAGCCGTATATGACCGCGAGAAGGGCGAACGTCCCGATGAACTCGGCGAAGTACAACGATGGCGTCTTCGAGTTCTCGCTGATCGTCAACAACGTGTCATTGACGTCCCAGAACATCAGGTGGGTGACCAGTAGGCCGACCATACCTCCGATGATCTGGATAAGGACGTACATCGACGCCTTCCTCGCGCTGATGTCCTTCGTGAGGAAGAGCGAGAGCGTCACGGCGGGATTGAAGTGGGCTCCGGATATCGGACCGAACGTCTCGATCAGGGCATAGAGGACCATCGCGACCGCCATCGCGTTCATGAACACCGCAACGCCGGTGTCGACATGAAAGACCTCGACGGGCAAGATGGTCGACCCTATCGCGACGATCACCAAGAACATGGACCCAAGGAACTCTGCCGTCAAATTCTGCTTCAGCGTCGCCATTTCATCCCTATTTGGGCGGGTCAGTTTATTGCATCTATTAAAATTTAAAGTAAAAATTAAATATTAAAGTCGCCTCGCAGGGGAAATGCGATATTTCGATGACGGACGTGTTGGCAACGACACCTAACGGATTTCCACATCGGCAAATACTTTTTTTCGGAAATAATCTACATAATTCGTAAAATTTCGACAATTATCGTTGAAATAATACGAAAGATATAATTACAGTTGTTTTATTGATTCGCTTTTCGAAACTCTTAAAAACCGAACCGGCTTTTAAGGGCATCTATCAAACTTCTTATCAAGCTAGATCGGATGAAAAGTCACCGGAGGAATTGTTCGGATGAGCGAAAAAACGATAGAGTCAGTGATGGAGGAGGACAGAAGGTTCGAACCGACGAAGGAGTTCAGAGAGCACGCGCACATCAAGTCCATGGCGGAATATGAAAAGATGTACGCGGAATCGATCAAGGACCCCGTCGCATTCTGGGAAAAGAACGCTGACTGCTTGCACTGGTTCGCCAAGTGGAACAATGTCTTCAGCTGGAACGTGGACGAGGCGAGGATCAAGTGGTACGAAGGTGGAAAGCTCAACGCCTGTTACAACTGTGTCGACCGTTACGCGCTCGGTCCGTACAAGAACAAGGCGGCCATCATCTGGCAGGGAGAGAACGACGACGAGGTCAAGACGTTCACCTACCAGCAGGTGTTGTATGAGGTCTCAAAGATCGCCAACGTCCTCAAGAGCAAGGGCGTGGCCAAGGGGGACCGCGTCTCGATCTACCTGCCGATGATCCCGGAGCTCATGTTCAGCATGCTCGCATGCGCCAGGATAGGCGCGGTCCACAGCGTCGTGTTCGGCGGATTCAGCGCCGACTCGCTCCGCGACAGGATCAACGACAGCCAATGCAAGGTATTGATCACCGCTGACGGCAACCGCCGAGGAGGCAAGCTCATCTCCTTGAAATCCAACGCGGACGCCGCGCTCGAGAAGGGGACGGACATCAGCAGCGTGCTCGTCGTCAAGAGGGGCGGAAACGAGGTCGTCATGACCGAGGGAAGGGACTTCTGGCTCCACGAGGAGACGAGCAAGGCCTCCCATGTCTGCGAGCCTGAATGGATGGATGCGGAGGACCCGCTGTTCATCCTATACACGTCCGGGTCCACCGGAAAACCGAAGGGGGTCGTCCATACCACCGGCGGTTACATGGTCTATGTCAACAGGACGTTCAAGTACATCTTCGATTACCACGACGACGATGTCTACTGGTGCACAGCCGACTGCGGATGGATCACGGGTCATTCGTACATCCTGTACGGACCGATGTCGGCCGGCGCCACTCAGGTCGTGTTCGAAGGGATACCGACGTACCCCGAACATGACCGCTTCTGGCAGATCATCGAGAAGTTCGGCGTCAACATATTCTACACGGCCCCGACAGCGATACGCTCCCTCATGAGGGAGGGCGAGGCGTGGCCGAACAGGAGAGACCTGTCCTCGCTGAGGCTGCTGGGCTCCGTCGGAGAGCCTATCAACCCAGAGGCCTGGATGTGGTACCACAAGAACATAGGGCATGAAAGGTGCCCGATCGTCGATACGTGGTGGCAGACCGAGACCGGAGGCATAATGATCACACCTCTGCCCGGCGCCACGACCACCAAGCCCGGTTCCGCGACCATGCCGTTCTTCGGCATCGAGCCTGCGATCCTCAAGGAGGACGGCAAGCCCGCGGGCGTCAACGAGGGAGGATATCTGGTCATCAAGAAGCCCTGGCCCGGAATCATGAGGACCGTCTGGGGTCAGCACGACAGGTTCATCGAGACGTACTGGAGCCGCTTCCACGGCGTTTACTTTACTGGCGACAGCGCCAGGCATGACAAGGACGGGTACGTCTGGATCATGGGCCGCGTCGACGACGTCATCAAGGTCAGCGGTCACAGGATAGGCGCGGCGGAGGTCGAATCGGCCCTGGTGGCGCACCCGAAGGTCGCCGAGGCTGCGGTCGTTCCGATGCCTCACGAGATCAAGGGAGAGGCGATCTACGCCTACGTCACTCTCAAGACCGGAGTGCCGGAGTCGCCGGAACTGCTGAAGGACCTCGTCCTGCACGTAAGGAAGAGCGTCGGTCCGATCGCGGTCCCGGACGTCATCCAGTTCGCCCCTGGCCTGCCGAAGACCCGCAGCGGGAAGATCATGAGGCGCATCCTCAGGAAGATCGCATCCGACCAGGAGGAGGAACTTGGGGACGTCACGACGCTCGCCGACCCGACCGTCGTCGACAAGCTTGTGGCGGACCACAAGAAGATCCGGAACAAGTGAGATGCAACGACATTTCCGGTGCGGTGGTCCAAAACACTCAAATATTAAATTTGAATCCGAGAGATAAGTTCGGCCACCCCGCCGAACCCCCCTAAAGACTCCTCCAGGATGTTTTATGCCTGGAGCGGGGGCAGGGACCTCCAACCCTGCCCCCAAAAAATCTCTATTCTCCCAACCTAAACGTTCTCGATGGGCCCAGCGATCTCTCGTTCCCTTCACGGCATTTTCGTTTCTCCACGAGCTCTCTGATTCTCAAAGTTATCATGATCAATAATAATCTTTTATATTCAATAATAGTTACGGTTTTCCGGGGAAAATAGAAGGTCGCGTATAGAGGATCAGTAAACGCAGTTGAAGCTTGCGGATTGCGCTATGCAATTTTCGAGCCTGCCTTATGATCGGCACGCTGGATAGCGCACGCGATGTAAGTTCTCCCTCGTGGGCGGGTGCGGAGAGTGGAGGATATGGATTTCGTTGGCGGAAGGTCGTGGCACAGCGGAGCCGTATGGCGCGACCTATACTCGGCCATCAAGGACCTGGTCTCGGAGGACGGCGAAAGCTCGAAGAGACCTGACGCCAACACCGGCAAAGATGCCCCTCTCATACATATCAAGACAGGATTGGATCTGGTCATCACCTATTCCAACGACGTCGCAAATCTGTCTTTCCCGATCGAAGGGGGGCTGAAACAGAAATCCTTCATCGGAAACGTCATCCCGGCGGACAAGGAGCTTCAGATAAGGGTCGACGATTGGCTGGAAAGAGTAAAGGAGGGCCAAGACGACGGTCTGGATCTCATAGTTAGCGTCGATGGCCCGGAGAGAGGGCTTCGATGGTTCTCCTTCGTCGCAGAGCCGATCAAGATGGCGAAAGAGCGCTTGACCGGCTTGTGGTGGGCCGGGAAGGACGTCACATCGAGCTTTGCATGCCCTATGAACAGGAGGCCGTCCCTGGGAACGGTCGATCTGGTGATGCGGATGACCTTGCCGTCGATGGCCATCACGCAGGACGGCGAGATCCTCATGTGGAACAAGGCCTGGGCGGATACGTTCGGCCTTTCGTCAGGACGAGCTTACGCTAACGGGAACGAGATGCTCGGTGCGCTGCTCTCCTCTGTAAAGGCCTCGACGCAGCTGATAGACGGTATCCTCATAGCTGCCTCGAACGATGAGACGGGCATCATCGAACTGAAGGACGGCACGAAACATTCGTACCATATCATCGAGATGACGAGATACAGCGAGGAGAAGGTCGTTGTTCTCGAGCCTACCCCCGATCAGATGCTACGGGCGAGCAACGCCCACGAGGTCGGTAAGTCCTCGGTCTTGAACGGCTGTAAGATCATGGAGCTCGTCAATGTCGTGGACTTCATCGTCGAGAGGGAATGGGATGGGATGTTCATCCTTGACGACCAGGGTCTCGTGGTCAAATGGGACCGTCGGATGGAGGAGATCACCGAGGTTCCGTCGAAGGTAGCACTCGGAAAGGCCATCTCTGCGATGGAGGAACTTCTGCCTGGCATAGGCAAGGTCAAGTCAAGCATCATCGAAAAGGACGGCGAGGACGGGCCATTCGCGCATGCAGGCCCCATGGTCCTTACCACAATGATCGGGAAGAAGAAGGAGATCACCTTGGAAATAGACCAGGTCCCGATCTCGACGCAAAATGGCAGGGCGTTCACGTTCTGGTGCACCTGCGTCGGTGATGATGTGGGAACGGGGAACGTCGACGAGTCGCCAGCGAGGCCCATCGTCGAGGACAGGGACGCGTTCCTCATCGTCACCGACAGGATGGGCGACATCCTCTACGCCACTCAACTGATAGATATGCTGCTCGGGGGCAGGAAGGCCATTGGAAGGAACATCGTAGAGATGCTGCCCGAATGGTCCAATGCGGAGAGCGGGTGCAGAAAGGTCGATTTCAAGGACGCAGATGGCGTCCACCGCAGTTACAACATAGGGGCGGTCAGGATGGCCGGACCTTCCATACTGTACATATTCTATGGGACCAGGGTCGTCGAAGAGGTGCCGATGACCGAAGGCGGCGCGGTCGTACATTACGCTGGGACTGAATGCGATGCCGTATCGATAGCCACCGAGCTGGATGCGGTGGAGGGCGTCGTACCGATCGAGGGTCCTTCCTGGTTCAGTCTCCGGGGCATCTGTAAAAGGGCAGCGGAGAAGATGGGCAGCGCTGGGTTCGAAATGCTCGGGGAGATCGACGACGTCCGGATCTTCGCGGACCCCCATCTCGAGAACGTCCTGCTGCTGATGTTCGATGACGTCCTCAATCATTCAACTGACGATGACCACATCGAGCTTGCATACTTCAACGATGAGGACGGGGGCCGCATCATTGTCAGCAACATCGGAGTGCTGTCCCCCTTGAAGATGAGATGGGAGCGCTGCGACATCCTGAAGGACCCTGTCCTTTTCGATGATATCGTGACAATGAAGGATGTCCTTGACGTAACAGGATTCGAACTGGAGGTCAGCGAGCAGGATGGGAGGGGACTTCGGTTCGAGATATTCGTTCCGAGGGAGAACATCGATGGATGATAAAATTACAAACGTTAATAATATTATTAATTTTATTAATATAATCATATGTATATCGTTATGAAAGTATATGAATAATATACTTGCATATTAGATATATTCATTGACATAATGTATATATTATGATGAAATTCTTGGATTATGTTAATATTTTTTGTATATTTGTCTGATTAAATTTAAATATGACAATTATATTTACATCATCATCTCCAACTTTGCGGCTGGCCAGAACATATTTCAATGCCGCCTGATCGCCTCGAAGGAGATTGGATGGGTCGGGTCCTTCGCACTGTCGATCAGCGCAGGCTCCGACCATATCAGAAGGGAAGAATATGATGATGAAAAGGAAGTTGGATAAGCGCGCCGAAATGGGCGTCGGAACGATGATCATCTTTATCGCGATGGTCCTCGTAGCAGCCGTCGCCGCGTCGGTATTGATCAGCACCGCGAACGATGTCAGGGAACAGGCACAGGATACCGGATCCCAGGCAATTGACAACGTAGCTACCGGATTCATCTGCTACGACGTGGTCGGGACCGCCAGCGTCACTGACGGCACCCTGACGAGCGTCGATGTTTACCTGAGGCTCCAGTCCGGAAGTCCATCCATCAACATGGAGAACGTCCTGATCTCTGTCAACGATGGGAACCAGAACCTGCTCTACAACAACACAGGCACATCCCCGCTGTACACCGCTGGACAGGTTGTCGCGGTCTCCGGAGCTGACTGGACCGCAGACGCCGTCAAGATGGTCGGGCAGGGCGACATGATCAAGATCTCGATCGATCTGAACGAGCTCACCAACGATGTTGAGAACTCTCAGTACGTCCAGATAACGATCACCCCCGCCTATGGACAGGCAACATTGGTGACGTTCTACACGCCTGAGGTCTTCACAACCGCAATGGTCGATCTGGCATAAGCTCGAAAGACACTGCCAAACCTCTTAAACCCTTTAATTAACCGGACAGAGGAGTGTGATAGCGCGAAAAACAGGCGAATGTGCCCTCTGCCCTTCTTTCTTCCATTTCTAGCCGTCATATCGTTCAGGAAGAAGAAGGATAACGAGGAATCCATGGATGATCTAGCCAAATTGCCGTCCCTCGACCAGAAGGACGTTCTCGCGAGACGACCTGGCGACCAGGCCTTCGATGTGAACGTCCAGGCGCTGCCAAAGGACGATGAGAGGATCAAGGTCGTGAACGCGACCGTGACCGATCTTAAGGGACAGGTAGACGGGCTCCAGATGCAGGGAAAGTCCCTCAAAGGGGACATCGACTCGATGAAGAACGACCTGGGCTCGATAAACGAATCGATGAAGGCGCTCCTTCAGGTCTACGAGATGGTGAGTCGCCAGTACAATCCGTTCGTCGAGAACTCGTTCAGGAACAACGACATGGAGCAGATGTCGATCCCGATGAAGAAGAACTCGGACGACCAGCCAGACGACTATATCATGAGGCCTCAGGACAGCTTCGAAGCTATGCCTTTGAACCAGGTCAGATCGAGGGCGCCGGAGTTCGATCCCTTCGAAAGGCCGAGGACCGACATGAAGATGCCGAACGGAAGACATGAAGGCGCCGTTCCCGAGCAAAGGCAGCAGTTCAGGGAATCCACGCCCCCCGGCCTTTCGAACGAGCCTGCCGCACCAGCACCTTCCTATAAGACGGACAATTACTGCTTCACCCAGGTCCACAAGATCGTGGAATATCACATGAACAGGATATATATGGATAAGATGAACGGCAGCCGCCTCACCGAGGAGGACTACGACGAACTGGACCACTGGCTGGCAGAACTGAGGCGCCTGGAAGTGAGGTAAGGATGGGCCTCAGCGTCTCCGCGGCGACGGCCATATTGTTCACGGCCGCCGTCATAACGTTCAGCATCGTTTTCGGGGCCATGACCGATCTCGAAGAAAAGGTCGCGGACGCGCAGGACGAGAGCGTCGCCAGGAACGAGGAGATCAGGGGAACGTCCATCTCCATCGTTTCGGTCGACGGTCTTAACGACTCCTTGCTCGTAAGGAACGATGGGGGGGAGACGATAACGTTACAGGACGTTGATGTGCTCGTCAACGGCACGCTGTGCAACTGGACCATGCTACGGATAACAGTGGAAGGACATCCTGGAAGCAACATCTGGGCGCCGGGCGAATCGATCATCATAGAATTGCCCGGTGAGATCGAGAACGCAAGGGTCAAGGTGACGGCCTACGGTTGGGCGTCCGACCATGTTCAGGCCGAGGCGATCTGATGGCATCCGATGCCGCGATATCGCAGACGGTCTTCTTCATTGCGGCGATTGTGGTCGCGGCCTCGCTGGCCGGCGTCATCATCGGCGTCGGGTTCCAGATGGGGGAGAAGATCGAGGACCAGGCCGATGCGCTCGGAGATAGCATAGCCACGGACATCGTGATCATCAACGACCCGACGATGATGCCGTACTCCGATGGCGAACTGACGATCTACGTCGAGAACATCGGGACATCGGTGATGGGCACCTACGACGTCATGGTCATGCTCGACGGGGTCTACAATAATGAGACGGCGGCCCGCCTGGACGGCTCCAGCTCGAAAGAATGGGGTCCATCGACCATACTGGTGCTCACGGTCGGCGCAGACATCGACGAAGGGGACCACACGATCAAGGTCATAACTGGCAGCGGCAGATCGGACACGTTCCTGTTCCGGGTCTGAGGATTTAGAAAGGACGATGGGAAGATGGTACAGGACCAGAAGGGCAATGGGGATGACGGGGTCTACAGGTTCGGCCTTAAGACCGACGAGCTGGACGTCAGGCTGGGAAAGGGGATACCGAAAGGGTCCGTCGTCTTCATCGAAGGCCCCGAAGGCTCCGGAAGGAGCATACTGAGCCAGCGTTTATGCTACGGCTTCCTGAGCAACGGCGTCAGCGTGACGTACGTGTCGACCGAGATGACGTTCAAGGACTTCATCGACCAGATGTACTCCATCAATTACCAGATCGGTCCGCACCTGCTCAGCGACAAGCTGCTCTACGTGCCGGTCTACCCGCTCCTTGGCCAGACCAGGACGCGGGACGATTTCCTCGTCAAGCTCGTCAACTCCCCCCAGCTCTTCGTCAGGGACGTGCTCATCGTCGATTCGTTCTCATCGTTGCTCAACAAGAACATGGACTACGAGCACGCGAACTCGCTCATGGGGTTCCTGAAGAAGCTGACGAGGATGGACAAGACCGTCGTGCTGACGTCGGAGGCCGGGCTACCCAACCTGGACCCGCTCAGGCTGTCGGCCGATGTCTACCTCGACCTCGTCATGAACACGAAGGGAGGGGTCTCCAGGGAGATACATGTCAAACGCTTCCTCCGAGCGAGGGGACAGGTCGAGGACCAGATGAAGTACAGGATAGAACCGAAGTCGGGCATGGTCATCGAGATCACCGACCTATCGGGATGAGCGTGAGATAGGGATCAAGGCAACAAAGCAGGCAGGAGAAGGTGCGGGAAATGGAAGACGAGCTCCTCAAGCAGGCCGAGACGAACCCGGTCCTCAGACAGTACCTAGAGGAGCTCTCGAAGGGCACGACCACGCTCCCGAAGTTCTATAAGAACCTCACGATCAAGGAGCTGGCGGTAATCAGGAAGGAGGCCGCGAGAGACCCGGACTCCTGCAATTTCATCTACACGGCCGGCTCGGGCTTCATCCACATCGACGCGAAGATCAATAAGTACAACAGCATCGAAAAGAAGCTCACGCAGGTCGAGAAGATCAAGCTCCAGGCCATCAAGTGGGGCATATTGAGCCGCGCGTCCAACGTCGACGCCAAGGAGTCCTACGAGGAGAAGGAGCGCCTGCTCAACAAGCTATTCGACCGCATCGTCAAGGTGGGAAACCCCGACGATGACGAGAACTTCCTCAGGAAATCCCCCATGGCCCGGCTCATCGGAGCAGGGGACAAGGTTACGGTCGCGAAGGACGAGTACGAGCTCTTCAGGTACTTCGTCAACAGGGACATCATTGGGTTCGGGACGATACAGCCCCTCATCCTCGACCAGTACATCGAGGACATACACCTCGTCGGAACGACGAGCGTGAGGGTATCGCACAAGGCGTTCCAGTACGCTCTCGAGACGAACATCAAGTTCGACGATGACGCCTCCCTGAACGAGTTCTTCGTCTCGATGTCGGAGAGGATGGGCAGGCCCGTGTCCGCTTCCAAGCCGATCGTCGACGGGATATTGCCCGACGGCTCCCGTATCAACATGATCTATTCGAACGAGATCTCCGCCAGGGGAAGCTCGTTCACGATCCGTAAGTTCTCGGCCGAGCCGATATCGCCGATCCAGCTGATCAAGTGGGGGACGTTCTCCCCGGAACTGGGAGCCTATCTTTGGCTATGCCTTGAGAACAAGGTCAACATCATGATCTGCGGGGAGACCGCCTCCGGTAAGACGTCCACGCTCAACGGCGTTCTCACCTTCGTCGACCACAGGGGCAAGATATACTCCGTGGAGGACACACCGGAGGTCAAGCCGCCCCAGCGTTCGTGGCAGCGCTGCGTCACGAGGGAATCTGGACCGGAGGAGGCGAGGGTCACGATGTTCGACCTGCTCAGGGCTGCCCTGCGTTCGAGGCCCGATTATATCGTCATAGGCGAGATCCGTGGAGAGGAGGCGCGTGTCGCGTTTCAGTGCATGCAGACAGGCATCCCGGTCATTGCGACGTTCCACGCGTCCACCTCGACGAAGTTCATCCAGAGGATGACCGGGCAGCCTGTCAACATCCCTCTTTCTTTCATAGACAACGTCAACGTCATCATATTCCAGTCGGCCGTGAACGTCAACGGCCTCGTCCTCAGGCGGGTAACCCACGTGGAGGAGTTCGTCGGCTACAACAGGGACCAGGGTGGCATCCTGACCCGGGTCGTCTTCAAGTGGGACGCCAACAAGGACAAGCACATATTCCGCGGGCTGAACAACTCGCATATCCTCGAGAACAAGATCGCCGTCGAGCACGGATACGCTGAGAAGAAGGACATCTACAACGACCTGAGGACTAGGCAGAGGATCATAGAGAGGATGGTCGAGCTGGACATCACGTCATACCGCGACGTCGTCAAGGTCTTCAACGATTATTACGAGAAGGGGCCGTCCTCGCTGCCCTTCAGCTACTGAGGGAAGAAGATGATGAAGTATCGGCTCGCCCTCAGCACGATGGAGATGGACCGGAAGAAGTATCTCACCCTTCTCGGACTGACGATCGGCATCTTCGGGATCGCGTTCCCGGCGCTCACATGGTTTTCCATCGGGCCATATATGGAAGTGACGAGCCTGTTCGCCGTCTTCGCGTCATTCTACTTCCTTGTCATGGTCGTCGTCATATGGCCTTATGTCTCGGCGTCGCAGAGGAGGATCAAGATCGACAGGACCATGCCTTCGTACATCACCGAGCTCGCAGCCCTGGCCACTTCGGACATGGGCTTCGAGAGGATATTCCACATCCTGTCCCAGAAGAAGGAGTACGGACCACTGTCCAAGGACTCCGAGAAGATCTACCGGCTCATGAAGCTATACAACGTCTCCGTGTCGGTCGGATGCGCCTTCGTCGCCTCGCAATCGCCGAGCAAGCTCGAGAACGACTTCTTCTCGAGACTGAGCCACGCCATCGACGTGGGCGAGCCGCTCGACCGTTTCATGAACAACGAGCACGACGTGCTGATGGACGAGTACGTCCTTCGATGCGAGTCCTCGCTCAAGGACGTCGATTTCCTGAAGGAGATATACACCGGCGCGGTCACCGCGCTCATCTTCATCTGCGTCTTCGTGGCCATCATACCGTTGCTGAGCCAGACTATGGTCGACGAGCTCATGATTGGCGTCGTGGTGGGGTTCGTCATCATGGAGGCCCTTTTCGTCGTCCTCATATTGTCGAAGGTCCCGAAGGAGGACATCTGGTACCCCTTCAGGCAGAAGATAAAGGGGAGGCTCGTATCCGACAAGGACCGCATCCTGATATTGTCGCTGTTCGTGGCCATAGCCGGTATTTTCCTCTTGTTCATCACGCTGAAGGACTTCGACCTCCCGCCTATGCTCATGGCCGCTTCGATATTCATGCCAGTCCTCATCCCCGGCATACTGATGATGAGGGAGGAGAAGAGGATCGAGAAGAGGGATGAGATATTCGGCGCGTTCATCAGGTCCCTCGGGCGTTCGTCGTCCGTCAGCGGGCAGACGATGCCCGGTGCGGTGAAGAACCTGGCCGTGCACAAGTTCGGGCCGCTCACGAGCATGGTCGAGAACCTGTCGAAGAGGCTGAACATGTACATCGACCCCCGGAAGTCCTGGGAGCACTTCGCTGCCGAGTCGAGCAGCAACCTCATCAAGAGGTTCAGCAGCATCTACATGGAATGCGTCCTCTCCGGATCAAAGCCGGAGGAGACGAGCTCGTTCATCAGCAACAACCTCTTCAAGGTCCTGACGATAAGGAAGAAGAGGCTGTCGATAAGCTCAGGTTTCTACGGCGTGTTCTATGGTATAATGGTCTCGCTGGCATTCACGCTTTGGATCACGATCGGAATCATCGAGTACATGAACAACGTGGTCACGAACCTGAACGTCGACACGTCCGGTATTCCGACAGGGGGGTTCTTGGACAGCATATTCAACGCGTCGTACAACGTCGACCTGCTGAACATCATGGTCTTCTCCATAATCATCATCCATGCATTCTTCTCGGCGATCATGATCCCTATCGTGAAGGGCGGAAGCATCGCCACGACAGGCGTGCACTTCGTCCTGCTGATCTGGGTCGGCGCCGTGTCCGGCTACATCGTGGACCTCGTCCTGAACGTCCTCATGATGTAGGTACATGTCCGAATGGTCACGTAAAAAATTTCATCTTTAAAAAAACATCTAGCTTTCGATAACATATGATTATCTACTTGTGACTCACACTGTTCGCCTGTAAGGTGAAAATGATGGAAGACAAGACCAACAAGCAATCATTCGATGACAAGGTATCAGCCAGGACTAAAAAGACGGGTCACGACATCAAGGTGGCTGGAATGAACCTGAAGGACGATGCCAAGAGGACGGGCCGCAGCATCAAGGCAGCGGGAACGACCCTGAAGAACGACGCCAAGACGGCAGGCCATGAGATGAAAGAGGCCGGAAAGAACTTCAAGACTGATGCCAAGAACATTGGCCAAGACCTCAAAGGTAGTGGCGGACATGTTAGAGATGACGCGAAGAACCTTGGCAAGGACCTCAAGGGAAGCGGAAGACACGTGAAGGAAGATGCGAAGATGGTAGGACATGAAATGAAGGAAGCCGCCAAGGACCTAAAGGACGATGTTGTGAAAGAGGGCAGGAAGATCAAGAAGAAGATGCAGGGCTGAACTGTGAAAAAAGGTGATGGGCCCGCACGATAAGGACCCCCAACGGTTCGTCGGCCGATGTTCTTCGCGGTCGGCCGAATCATATCATTGTCAGAATAAGATTAGGTCTGAGATGAGCGGCGCTCGAAGCCAGAGTATTAATTGATCGGGAAATGTCGACCTCAGATATGGCTCACTTCTGCCACAGGTCCATCTTGACGATGTACGTGTCCTCGATGAGCTTCGTCTCGACCTTGTACCCCGTCCTATAGAATATATCCAGCATCTTGACGTTCTCCGCGAGCGTCTCGGCCGTGAACGCCTTGATCGAACGGTCCCTCCCGGCCTTTATCATCTGTTCCATGAGCCTCGTCCCGATGCCCTTCCCCTGCATCCTGTCCGCGACGATGAACGACACCTCGGCCGTGTTCGACGGACGGTCCATGTCGAACGTCGAGACGCCTACGGCCTTCCATGTCCCCCTCTCCTTGATCAGCGCGATCATCGTCATGCGCTCGACGTAATCGATGTCGACGATGCTCGACAGCTCCGTGTGCGAGAAGGACTTGCGGGGCGCCATGTATCGAGAGTACACCGTCGTGTCGCTGAACGAATAGAATAGCTCCCTCAGCAGGGTCTCGTCCGATGCCTTGGCCGGCCTTATATAGACGTCCAGGTCCTTGAGCCGGGCGACCATCTCGTACTGCTCTGGATAGATGGACTTGATCGAGGTCCCCGCCTGGTCGGCGAATATGAGATGCAACGATTTGGCGTGCGCCAACAGCTCGTCCCTGAACTTCGGGTGCGCGATCTCGATCAGGGCGAGGGTGCGCTGCATGATGCTCTTCCCGTGGAGCTCGGCCACGCCGTACTCGGTGACGACGTAGTGCACGTCCCCGCGCGGTGTGGTGACGCTATCACCCTCCTCCAGATGCGGAACGATCCTCGATACCATGCCATCCCTGGCGGTCGAGGGCATCACGATTATGGGTTTGCCGTTCCTGGCGCGGGCGGCCCCGCGCATGAAATCCACCTGACCTCCGAGCCCTGAGAAGAACCGGTGGCCGATCTGATCGGCGCAGACCTGCCCCGTCAGGTCGATCGACAGGGCGGTGTTTATCGACACCATGTCGTCGTTCTTCGCTATGACGAAAGGATCGTTCGTGTAGGATGACGGATGCATCTCGATGGCGTCGTTGTTGTTAACCCAGGCGTACAGCTCCTTCGTCCCCATCACGAACGAGGCTATCATCTTTCCTGGATGCACGGTCTTTCTGCTACCGGTGACGACGCCGACCTTCGCCAGCTCCATCAGCCCGTCGGAGAACACTTCGGTGTGGACGCCCAGGTCCTTCCTGCTGCCCAGATGCTTGAGGACCGCGTCGGGCGTCGTCCCGTAACCTATCTGGATCGTCGAACCGTCCTGGACGAGCTCGGAGAGATGCCTGCCTATGCGCGCCAATACTTCCGGGTCCTCCTCCCTTTCCGGTACCCATTCGAGCAGAGGCTCCGTCAGATCGACCAGATGGTCTATCTCGTTGACGTGGATGAACGAGTCGCCCTTTGTCCGAGGCATGTTCTCGTTCACCTGCGCCAGGACGATGTCCGCGTGCTCCGCGGCGCTCTTGGTGATGTCGACGCTGACGCCTAGCGAGCAGTTGCCGTCCTCGTCCGGTGGTGACACCTGGATCAACGCCACCTCGATGGTGATGGTGGCCGTTTCGAACAGCCTTTCGATCTCGGAAAGATATATCGGAGTGTAATCGGCCCTGCCCTGGTTGACGGCCTCCCTCGTGCCCGGGCCTATGAAAAGAGCGTTGAGACGGAACTGGCTCGCGAACCTCTCCTCTGCGAACGTGTTGGGACCTATGGATAAGGTCTGGATCACCTCGTTGTCCGCAAGGGACTCGGCCTCTGCGACCATGGCCTTGACGAGCGCCTGCGGCTCGCCGCATGCCGTCGCGATGAAGATGGTATCCCCTCGCCTGATGTGCTGCACCGCATCCTGGGGCGAGCAGACCTTCGACTTGTACCTCTTCCTCCAATCGCTCACTGTCATGAAACTAGCGATACCCGTATGGGTAGCAAGGTTCATTAACCTGACCTATTGGACAAATGTCCATCGGTCGCGACAGCGGACGATCGGAGGTTTGCACGCCTACGACAGCATGGAACATGTCGAGACCGATGAAGGGCTACCTGGAGGGACTGAATGGAAAGCTGCTCGCCGGGAAGATGGCGATGACCTTCGACACGAAGATGCGTTCAGCGTTCAAAGGAAACGCGAAAAAGAAGATGTCCCCGATGCCGACGAAGGCCGGGTTCGCACTGGTCGGTACCCCGCTCCATTCGTATGTTGTCGGAGGAAAGGAAGGATATCACTTCAAGGAGGCCGGAGAGACGGAGAAGGCGAAGGCCTGGCCAAGGAACTGGCGGCGGATGTCTCAAGGAAGTGGGCCCTTAGGATATGTCACGGGATGCCGAACGCTCAGGCATCCTGGAATAATATTTTTGTTTTTTTCGACTATCAATTTATATTATACGTGCAAAATATTTAAAAGCTGGAAGATGTCTACCATAACCTCAGAGGGTAAGAGATGGCAATCGAGCTAGCTACAACTGACAAGAAACCAGTCGTTACAAAGGACATGCGCAACGTAGGAACGATGACGGGATGCGACATGAACACGGAGACGTGGAAGGTGGATGAGCTTTTCGTCACCATCCAAAAAGTCGTGGCGAAGGACCTGAAGGTCAAGACCGGCCTGTTCAAGTCCACCGCGATGATCAAGATCAGGACCGATCAGGTCGCGATGGTCGGCGACGTGATAGGACTGAGCATAGACTACGATACCCTGAAAAAGATGCTGGCATCGTAAGGGGAACGTAAAAGGATGGTCTCAGGGACCGTTCTCCCTGGCCTTCCCGCATTTGCGGCATTTCGCGTCCTTCGAGAGGTTCATGAATCCACATTCGCACTGCCACATGCCCTTCATGTTGTAGGTGTCGCAGATAGGGCAGACCGATTCCTTCTTGACCTCGGACATTTTCTTCGCCATCGATTCGACGGAGCAGCGGATATTTCAAACTGCCCTTTCACTCCTTCAGCTTCCTCACGAGCCAAGCGACGTTCTCGCCAAGAGTTCTCATCGTCTGCACGCCCTCGGCGTCGTTCTCGATATCACCGGGGTCCAATGCCGTCACGATGTTCCAGTAGCTGCTGCCTGGAACGATCATCTGGCTGATGAGGAAGAGATTGTTGATGTCCTGGAACGTGACCAACGCTCCGGCACGGCGGTTCACGGCGACGGCCGCCCCGACCTTCCTCTTCAAGAGGGGCCCGTTAGCGCGGGTCACGAACCCGACCCTGTCGATGAACGCCTTGGTCTGGGGGGTCATGTTGCCGAAGTACGTCGGCGAACCGATGATGAACCCGTCGGCCTCGCATATCTTCTCGATCCATAGGTTGAGCTTATCCTTGTCATATATGCACTTCCGGTCCCTGTTCCGTCCGCATGTTCCGCAGGCGTGGCATGGCTCCAATGGTCTCATCGCTATGTCGATTAGCTCGGTCTCTATGCCCTCTGCCTCGATCCTCTCCAGGACGATCTCCAATGCCCGCCTGGTGTTCCCGTTCTTCCTCGGGCTTCCGTTGAACGCTATGACCTTCATGTGACCGTATCAGCATCGCATGTGCCAAATATCTTTTTGTCCGGTCAAGGGGGCCGCTTAAAATGTATAAATTTATACAACAATGATTAAATATGGTTATTGATGTACACCTTTTTACATGAATCGCATTGATGGGATCGATATCGAGCCCCTTTCGACGAACCTTACGCCGATCGAGCTCTATTCCAACGTCTCGTCGAGGTCAAGGACCTCGTTCCTGCTAGAGAGCGCCGTCGGTGCAGACCGGGTCGTCTCGTACTCCTTCATAGGCTGCTGCCCGAAGTTCGTCCTCAGGTGCGAGGACGGAAACGTCACCGGTTGTCCGGACGTTGCCGATATGGGGCCGGTCGAGGCGATCAAGAAGGTCATTGCCGACGATAGGATCGAGGACAGGACGTTCCCGTTCGTCGGCGGCCTCGTCGGCTATTTCTCGTTCGAGTTCGCCAGATACCTCGAGGAGAAGGTCCATTTCATGAGGGACCGCTCCTTCCCCGACTTCGAGCTGGGCATGTATAAGGAAGGGGTCGTGTTCGACCATTCCAAGTTCAGATGTTACTACTTCTCCATCGACGGCTCGGACGCCCTTAGGAAGATGCTCGGTAACATGGACCTCACGGTGGACAGGCGGAGGATGATGGTCGGCAGGGCGAAGGACCTCACCCCCCGGCCGATGTTCGAGTCGAACGTCTCGAAGGCGAAGGAGAAGGTCGCCGAGGGAGAGGCCTTCCAGATCGTCGTCTCCAGGGCCGTGGAGCATGAGATATCGGGCGACCCCTTCGTATTGTACAAGGACCTCAGGACGGTGAACCCCTCGCCGTACATGTTCTATCTGGACTTCGGGGAGAGGAAGGTCCTCGGTTCCAGTCCGGAGACGCTCGTCACTGTAAAGGACGGGGAGGTCTTCACGTACCCGATCGCAGGGACGAGACCGCTCGGTCAGAACATGAAGGAGCGGAGGCATTTCAAGGAGGAGATGCAGGGTGACGAGAAGGAGAGGGCGGAACATGCGATGCTCGTCGACCTCGCAAGGAACGACCTGGGGAAGGTCTGCGAGATCGGAACCGTCCACCTCGCCGACTACATGAAGGTCGAGGAGTTCAGTCACGTGCAGCATCTGGTCTCGAAGGTGCAGGGCACGCTGGCAAAGGAGTGCGATGCCGTCGACGCGTTCTGCGCCGTATTCCCGGCGGGCACAGTCTCCGGCGCACCGAAGCCGAGGGCGATGGAGATCATCGCCGACCTGGAGAAAGCGCCGAGAGGGCCGTACGCAGGAGCCGTCGGATACTTATCGCTCAACGGGGACCTAGACTCGGCCATCTCCATCCGCTCCGCCTTCGTCTGCAGGGACAGGTTGAGGTTCCAGTCCGGCGCAGGCATCGTCTACGATTCCGTCCCTTCGAAGGAATATCTGGAGACCGAGAGCAAGCTCGGGGCGATGTCAGCTGCGCTGCTGAAGAGCATGGCCGAAGGTGGTATCGGGAAATGAAGCTCCTTCTGCTCGATAACTACGATTCGTTCGTATACAATCTCAAACAGGCCCTGGGCGAGCTGGGCGTCGATTGCGCCGTGAAGAGGAACGACGCGATCGGCCTTGAAGAGATCAAGAGGTTCGACCCCAACGCGATCGTCGTATCACCTGGTCCGGGCCATCCATTGAACGGAAGGGACTTCGGCATCTGCAAGGACGTCCTGCTCGAGCTTTCGCCCGAGGTCCCGACGCTCGGCGTCTGTCTCGGCCATCAGGGCATCGCCGCCCTCTACGGGTCGAAGATAGCCAGGATCGATGTGCCCGTGCACGGCAAGGCGTCCCTGATCGATCACGATGGCGAAGGATTGTTCGAAGGCCTCGATAACCCGATGCTCGTCGGAAGGTACCATTCGCTAGTGGTAAGGGACCTGTCTTCAGAGCTGGAGGCGGTCGCCAAGACGAAGGACGGCGAGATCATGGCGATAAGGCACAGGAAGTATCCGATCCACGGGGTCCAGTTCCACCCCGAATCGGTGCTCACCCCGAAGGGCAAGGACGTGCTCGCCAACTTCATCAGGATGTCGAGGTGAATGGCATGATGGCGCACCAGGCTCAGATGGAAAGGATGACGATATCCTCGCTCGCACGGTCGATCTCGATGGGCATGGCGGACGACGCCCTCGTCAAGGCCGTACTTATCGGGATCGCGGAGAGGGGAGAGACCGCCGAGGACCTGATGGCCTTCGCCGCGCCGTTCATGGACGCGTCGGTCAAGGTCTGCACCAGGCACGAAGCGGTCCTCGACATGTGCGGCACCGGAGGAGCGGGGTTCAGGACCTTCAACGTCTCCACTCTCGCGTCGGTCGTCGTCTCATCGCTGGGCGTGCCTGTCGCGAAGCACGGGAACCGCTCAAGCAACGGAAAGTGCGGCAGCGCCGATCTCATGGAGGCGCTGGGATTCGACATCCATATCGGGAAGGAAAGGGCCAAGATGATGCTGGACGACATCGGGTTCACGTTCCTCTACGCGCCCAGTTACCATCCGGCGATGCGTCATGTCGCCCCTGTCAGGAAGGACATCGGCAAAAGGACGGTCTTCAACATCCTGGGCCCTTTGCTGAACCCTGTAAGCGCGGTCAAACGCCAATTGATAGGCGTCCCAGACGTCCGATCGTTGGACGTCGTCGGGGATTCCCTCTTCGCCCTCGGGATCGAAAGGGGGTTGGTCGTCCACGGCGCGCCAGGCATGGACGAGGTATCGACGCTCGGCCCGACGGATGTCGTCGAGGTCGGGATAGACGGTGAATCGAAGTATCAAATAGACCCGAGGGCGTTAGGAATCGAGGCGCCGTCGCCCATGGACGTCGGGGAGCTGACGCCTCTCGAGGCGGCCTCGATGGCCAGGGATATACTCGATGGCTCTATGCCAGGCCGGTCCGACATGGTCAAGCTGAACGCCGCCTTCGGCCTTTACGCGTTCGGGCTCACGAAGACGATAGGGTCCGGCGTGGACATGGCAGAAAAGGCGATGAGGTCGGGGAAAGCTTCCGGTCAGCTCGATAGGATATTGTCCGCAGGGGGTATTGAAAGTGGAAAGCGAGAATGATTTCCTCAAGGTCCAGATCCGCAGGGCGAAGGAGCTGGTGGCGTCCGGTTATTACAACGCGAGGCCGAGGATCGCCGTTCCAGAGCATCCCGAGCTCACGTACGGCATCAGAGTATCACACGATTTTCCTATAATCGCCGAGGTGAAGCTCGCGACGCCTCAGCGAGGCACGATATCGCAGACGAGCGCCAGGGACCTCGTCGATGATTACATCACAGGAGGAGCTGCGGGGCTGTCGATACTCACTGAACCGACCTGCTTCGAAGGCAGCTTGACGATACTCGAGTCCGTCAGAGACCCGGACATCCCGGTCATGATGAAGGACTTCATCGTATCGGACCAGCAGTTGGAGGCGGCGAAGAGGTTCGGGGCAAGCGCGGTGCTTCTGATCCAGGGCATCTTCGACATCGAGGGAGGTAAGGAACTGAGGGACTCCTTGATAGCCCAGGCCCACGGGCTCGGGCTGGAGGTCCTCCTCGAAGGGCACGATGAATGGGAGCTCAAGAAGATCATGGACAGCGAGGCCGACATGATCGGGATCAATCAAAGGGACCTTCATACGCTGAACGTCGTCAAGGGACACGCGATGAAGCTCCTCCCGATGGTCGGCCGCGATGACCGCCAGATAGTCATTTTGAGCGGAATTAGCACTAAACGGGAGATCATGGACCTCAGGGATGCGTGGGCGGACGCCGTCCTGATAGGGACGGAGCTGTCGTCCAACAACAGCCCGAAGACGAGGCTGATCCAGCTGGCGGTCGACAGATGACCGATGTGAAGATCTGCGGGATCATGAGCGAAGCCGATGTCGCCTCGGCCTCGGAAGCTGATTATCTGGGATTCGTCCTGATGACCGATTCGAGGCGATGCCTGACCGTGGCGAGGGCAAGGACGCTCATGGCCTTGACGGATCGGAGGAAGGTCGTCGTGACGACGATCCGGAATGTCGATGCGATCATCGATCTCGTGAACGAACTGCACCCTGACGTAGTACAGGTCCATTCAAGGTTCAGCGTGGATGAGATGGTGAGATTGAGAGAATCGCTCAGTTGCGAGCTGTGGCTGCTCCTGCCCGTCATGAAGAACGTTACGGCGCAGACCCTGAGGGACCTCAGGAGGTTCACCGACAAGGTCGTTCTCGACACGCCATCGGTCCAGGGAGGCGGTTCCGGTGAAACGCATGACTGGAACGTCAGCGCCTCTATAGCTCAGTTCCTCAGGCCGACCAAATGCGTCCTGGCCGGGGGTCTTGATCCGGATAACGTAGGGATGGCGATATCGACGGTCCACCCGGACGTGGTGGACGTCTCCTCGGGGGTCGAGGAGAACGGCGTGAAGAGCGCTGCACTGATCGATAGGTTCATCGAGAACGCACGGAAGAAATGATGGAAAGGTGCTAGGATGTCGGGAAAGGGAAGGTACGGAGAGTTCGGAGGGCAGTACGTGCCGGAGGTGCTCATGCACGCCCTCGAGGAGCTGGAAACGGAATATATGCTCAGCAAGAACGACAAGAGGTTCCAGGAAGAGCTCCGCTGGTACCATGTCAATTACGGCGGCAGGGAGACCCCCTTGTACTTCGCCAGGCGGCTGACGGAGATGTGCGGCGGGGCGAAGATCTACCTGAAGAGGGAGGACCTCTGCCACGGCGGGGCGCACAAGTTCAACAACGTCATGGGGCAGGCCCTGCTGGCAAAGCGAATGGGCAAGACGAGGCTCATCGCCGAGACGGGCGCCGGGCAGCACGGCACAGCCACGGCGATGGCCGCGGCGGTCCTTGGGATGGAGTGCGAGATCTACATGGGGGCCGAGGACGTCAAGCGCCAGAGGATGAACGTCTTCCGCATGAGGCTCATGGGCGCCAAGGTCAACGAGGTGCAGATCGGTTCGAGGACATTGAAGGACGCGATCAACGAGGCGTTCAGGGACTGGGTCGCGAGCGTGGAGAACACGTTCTATCTTTTCGGCACGGCCGCAGGACCTCATCCCTATCCTATGATCGTTAGGGACCTTCAGAGCGTCATCGGGAAGGAGATAAGGGCGCAGCTCAAGGAGCAGGAGGGAAGGTTACCAGACCTGCTCGTCGCGTGCGTAGGCGGCGGGTCCAACGCTATCGGCACGTTCCATCCGTTCCTCAAGGACAAGACCGTTCGAATGCTAGGCGCTGAGGCTGCCGGCTGCGGGATAGCGACTGGAAAGCATTCCGCGACGCTGTCGGCAGGCACCATAGGCGTGTTCCAGGGAAGCAAGTCATACCTCCTTCAGGACAAGGACGGGATGATAAACGAAGCTCACAGCATCGCGGCCGGCCTCGATTATCCCGGAGTCGGGCCGGAGCATTCGTTCCTGAAGGATGTCAGGAGGGCAGAGTACATCGGTGTCACGGACGAACAGGCGCTCGAGGCGTTCGTCACGCTGTCGAGGCTCGAAGGCATCATCCCGGCCCTGGAATCGTCACATGCGGTCTATGCGGCGATGCAGAGGGCCAGGGAGATGAGGAAGGACGAGATCGTCGTCATCACGATATCTGGACGCGGGGACAAGGACCTTGAGACGGTTCACGGGCTGGGGCTGATAAGATGAGCGAGATACGGAATGCGTTCAAGAAGGCAAGGTCCGAAGGGAGGTGCGCGCTGGTCGTCTATCTCACGGCCGGATATCCCGACCGCGAAAGTTCGCTCGAGTACATGCTGTCTTGCGTCAAGGCCGGGGCCGATGTTCTCGAGATCGGCGTGCCGTTCACGGACCCTTTGGCGGACGGTCCGGTCATCCAGGCGACGTCCGCGGCAGCACTGAAGAACGGCATGAGGCCTGGAAACGTGCTCGATCTCGTAAAGGAGCTGAGGCGGTCGACCAAGGTGCCGGTCGTCCTGATGGGCTACTACAATCCTATATTCCAGATCGGCGAGGCCGAGTTCGTGAAGAGGGCCGCCGAGAGCGGGGTCGACGGGCTCATAGTCGCCGACCTATCGCTCGAGGAATCGAAGGACCTGATGAAGCATTGCAGGAAAAGGCAAGTCGATCTGATCCAGCTCGCCGCGCCTACGTCCGGGGACGAGAGGATGCGGGAATTGGCCGAGGCGACCTCGGGATATCTTTACCTGGTCAGCAGGCTCGGGACCACGGGGCAGTCGAAGGAGATGAGCGACGACGTCGAGCTGCTCATCAAGAGGGCCAAGACCGCGGCCGGCGATATGCCCGTCGCCGTCGGATTCGGCATTTCCTCCCCTTCTCATGTGAAGAGGCTCGTCGAGTTCGGGGCCGACGGCGTGATCATCGGAAGCTCCATACTCAAGAAGGTGGTCGAGGGAGATGGCCCCGAGAAGGTGGCGTCGTTCGTGAGAGGCCTGAGAGAGGCCTGCAAGTGACGCGTAAGGCCAAACACCTTTCGTAACACTTTTTATGATTTCGTAATATTCATATATCCCCTCGGTCCTTAGCATTCTCCTAAGAAGCGCAACTTTTGGGAGAATCGCCAAATGCACATACCGGATGGCCTGATGGACCCGATGATCTTGTTCGCGGGATGGGCGATAGCCCTTCCAGTCATAGCTTTTGCGGTATCGAAGGTCAACAGGACCGTGGATGAGAGTAAGGTGCCGTTCATGGCCATTCTTGCCGCGGGCATCTTCGTTGCCCAGATGCTCAATTTCCCCGTCGGGGGAGGCACCACGGGGCATCTGGTCGGAGCCACACTCGCCGTCATGTTGCTAGGGGTATACGGCTCGATAGTTGTGATGACCGTCATCCTTGTAATCCAATGCCTGGTCTTCGGAGATGGCGGGATCACCGCACTGGGGCTGAACCTTCTGAACATGGCGGTCGTCGCTCCATTCGCTTCAGCCGTCATCATCAGATTGGCCAACGGGAAGGCCCGTTCCGCCACCTCCTTCGCGGCATCGTGGTTCGCGATAGTTCTAGCGGCATCGGCATGCGCAATGGCGCTCGCCCTCAGCTTCACGCTATCCAACGGAGCGTACGGCATCAATGGCATCGTCGCGATACCGACGATGCTCGGATGGCACGCGGTCATCGGCGTCGGCGAAGGGCTGATCACGATGGGCGTGATAAGCTTCCTCGCGAAGATCGCGCCGGAGATGCTCACGATGCAGCTCGGGAAGGCCGAACCGAAACCCGAGGTGATGCTCTGATCGAGAGGAAATACCTGAAGGCGGTCATCGCACTCGTCATCGTCTTCGCCATCGGCCTCGTGGGATTCTACGCGTTCTCGGCGATGTACGGGGACGGCCTAGAGAGGACGATGGAGGACAATGGCGTCAGCGAGGGCGAGCCAGTCTGGGAGGCTCCGTTCGATTACGGGGAGAACTACTCCTCGAGCCTGCTGATGGGAATACTCGGATTCCTCATCGTCATGGTCGTCATGACCGGATACATCCTAGTGCTCCGGAGCAGGAAGAACAAGAAGACGAACTAAGGAGGTCCTGGATGGGTTTCGAACATGATGAGGTGGACCGTTTCGCCAAGGGTTCGCGGTTCTTCCGTTTCGACCCGAGGGTCAAGCTGGCCTGCACCATCTTCTTCATATGCGTCGTGGCGATGCTGAGGGACCTGACCGCCCTGTACCTCGCGCTCGTCTTCACGATGGTCCTGGTCGAAGCGTCGGGCGTTCCGATGAGACATATGGTCAGTAACTTCATCCTCGCCTTTCCGTTCATACTCTTCGCGTTCATCACGATGTTCCTCACGTCAAGCCTTGAGAACGCTGTCGCGATATGCTTCAGGATCTCCGCATCCGTCCTCGCGTTATTGCTCATGGTGTCGACGACGCCCTTCTTCAGTACCCTAAAGGCTCTGAGATGGTACAAGGTCCCGGAGATCGTCTGCAACCTTCTGTTGTTCACGTACCGTTTCATCTTCCTCCTCATCGACGAGATGTCACGAATGAGGCTGGCCCGAAAGGCAAGGGGCTTCACCGGAGGTCGGAACCTGCTCGACCTAGGCGCGTTCAAGACGATATCGTACACGATCGGCATGGTCCTTGTCCGTTCGAACGTCAGGGCGACGAAGATCTATGACGCCCTGCTATCACGAGGTTACACCGGCGACATGAGGACGATCGACGAGCTTCGGGTCAGGGCGAGGGATGCCGGGTTCGCGTTCCTCTTCATCGGTTTCAGCTGCCTGCTGATATCTATGCAACTGGAGGCGGTACATTGGACGTGATGCGACTGGAGGGGGTCTGGTTCAGGTATCTGGAGAGCCCCTATGCCCTCGAGGACGTGGGCATCGCGCTCAAGGAAGGCGAGCATGTCGCGCTCGTTGGTCCCAATGGGGCCGGGAAGAGCACGCTGCTGCACCTGATGTCCGGGCTTAGCATCCCTACCAAGGGCAAGGTGACGATAGGCGGGACCGAGCTGACGAAGAAGGACGCCGTGAACGTCAGGAGGAAGGTCGGCCTTCTGTTCCAGGACCCTGATGACCAGATATTCATGCCTACGGTATGGGAGGACGTCGCGTTCGGGCCGATCAACATGGGCCTGACCGAGGATGATGTGAGGGAGAGGGTCAGGAAGGCGATGGAGCTCGCTGGGATCTCCGACTTCGGGGACAGGGTGCCTCACAGGTTGTCGATCGGCGAGAAGAAGAGGGTGGCGATCGCAGGCGTCCTGGCAATGTCCCCGCCGACCCTGCTCCTGGACGAGCCTACGGCGAACCTCGACCCGCAGGGAAGGAGGGACCTGGTGAACATTTTGCGATCGATCCCTCAGGGTTTCGTCCTGGCGACGCACGACCTTAGCGTCGCTTTCGAGCTTGCGCAGCGCGTCATCGTGCTGAAGAAGAAGGTCATATACGACGGCGACTTCCGCGGGCTGGTCGAGGACGAGGCAGTGCTGAAGGAGGCGAGCCTAGAGCTGCCGTCGTTCTCCAGGCTGATGATGAAATGGCGCGACGCGACCGGAAAGGAGTTCCGCCCTCCTATGTCAGTGCAGGAATCGCTGGAACTCCTTCTGAAGAGATGATCAGCGTCCGGTGCCTTTCTCGATGTACAGCTTCACTGCCTTCAGCGTGTCCTCGAACCTCGGGCTCCCGGAGATCACGTCCACGTCGACGCCCATGCTCTCGAGCATCTTCTTCGTAGGCTCGCCCATGGCTGCGATGATCGAATCGTTGAGAGCAGTTCCGAACTCCCTTACCCCGTACTTCTTCTCGCCCTCCTCGATGAACGCCTTGGCGGAAAGCGGGCTCGTGAAGATATAGGCGTCGATGCCTCCGTTCACGGTGAAGTAATACATATCCAGCAGGGCCCTGTCCTGATCGGATTTCTTCAAGGTGTAGACCGGTACCTCTTCGACCTTGGCCCCTAAGGACTCGAGCCCCTTTCTAACGACCTCCGAACCCTGGTCGGAGCGGACGACCCAGACCGTCTCGCCCTTTGCGACCTTGCTCTTCAGGAACGAGGCGAGCTGATCGGACGTGAACCTTTCAGGGACGGTCTCCGATTTTAGCCATTTGGCCTTCGCCGCCTCGGCCGTGAGCGGCCCGACCGCTATGATCCCGCGTTTGTTGAGCTTAGAGAAGGCGGAGGAGGCTCTCCCTTTCTTCTCGAGCAGCTCGAACATGTACCTGACCGCTGTGGCGCTCGTCAGCAGGACCCTGCCGGCCCTGTCCGCCTCCAGGTCGTCGACGAACCTCCAGAAGTCTGGGGTGTCCATCTCCGATAGCTCGAGCGGCGACGCGAACATGACGTCGAATCCCATCCCCCTCGCCTGGTCGACGGATTCCGTCATATTGTCCTTCATTCTCATGATCGCTAGTTTGGTCATGACCGATCACCTAGGGCGACTCCGGAGGCGTTCCGAGAAAATCCTCTGGGCCCTTCGTTATGATACCGATATGCGCGTCAAGTCCTTCCTTTTTGTGCTTCTCATAGCAACGAGGACGAACGATCTTGCCCTCCCCCCTAGCTAGATGGATATCGTCATGCTAACCGAGCAAGGCCTCGGTGAAGATATCCACCGTCCTTTCGATGACGGACCGATCATGGGATGTCGAAAGGAAGTTGGTCCCGAACTGCGATGAGGTCAGGCAGACCCCCTTGTTCATCAGCATCGATGAAAGCTCTGCATACCTGTCCAGATCACAGTTCCCTGCGTCGATTTCAGCAGAAAATGAACGGTTTGCCAAGAACAGCTGGAACATCGACCCCTCTCCGACGAAATGGAAACCGAGATGCAGCTCGTTGATGACGCTCTCGATACCTTTCCTGAGCTCCTCGCCCCTTGCGTTCGTGTCGTCGTGTCCTTCCTTCCCGATGATCCTGAGCGTCTCGATCCCGGCAGCTAAGCTAAGAGGGTTCCCAGCGAACGCGTCGCATGACCTCCTACCGGCGTGACGGGTCGTCATGACCTCCCTCGATGCTCCGAACGCGCCGAACGGAAGACCTCCTCCAGCCGTCCTTCCGAGCACTGTGATGTCAGGGACAACGCGATAGAACTGCTGGGCCCCGCCCTTGGCCAGACGGAACCCCGTGGTCGTCTCGTCGAACATGAGCAACGCCCCGTGGTCCGTTGCAATGTCCCTTATCCCTTGCAGATAACCCTCGGCCGGGAGCGAGAGGCCGTTGATCGTGGCGAGAGGCTCGAGCGCCACGGCCGCGAAACCCCCCTCGTCCTGCCTCATCAGATCGTCGGCCGTGTCGAGGTCGTTGAACGGCACAGGTACTGTGCTGGACATATCGGACGGGAGAGCACCTCCTATGGACATGACCTTCTTCCTCCCCGTGTAGCTTTGAGCGACGCGGACCCCGCGGACCTTTGCCTCGGCCTCAGACCCGCAGAACCTCATCATCTCCATGGACGGAAAGGACCTGCCAATGAGCTTGGCCATCTTCAGCTCCTTCTCCGTGGGCGCGTCGAACACCGCACCAAGTTCCAGCTGCTGCTTCACCGCTTCCGTGACCTCCCGCCTTGCATGGCCTAGGATGAGCGCTCCCGAGCCCATCCGATAGTCTATGAGATCGTTTCCGTCGACGTCGGTGACATAAGGTCCCCTGCCTGCCTGGATGTAATTTGGATACGGTTCGAACGACCACGATGGCATTGACACGCCATCTGGAAGGTATCTCTTCGCTTCGAAGTGCAGTGCGCCTGAACGAACGTTCTTCATGCCGGATCCACCTCGTACGAACTGCCGATGATCCCAAGGCTTTCGAAAGATGATATCTCCCCATGATCGCCGTCTCAGGTATGAGTAACATATGAAAGGGCGCGTTCTCAGATGACCCGATCGTATGGTCCGACCCATATGCAATACCTATTTGTATGGAGTTGGATAATATCTCCAACTCGTTGGGATCGAGATGAGCGACGATTATCGCCAGATAGTATCGTGTTCTTTTCATTCGTCGATGGACCTTGCGATCCTGACGATCGGTTTTTCCGATGTGATGACAGGGTCGGAGGAATAAGCGTATGGAGTTCATCAGGCCCAGGGTGATGATCGCCGGGGAGAGGAGCGGCGTCGGTAAATCGACGGTCACGATCGGTCTGATATCGTCTTTCAGGGGCAGGGGCCTTGCCGTACAGCCGTTCAAAACGGGTCCGGACTTCCTGGACCCCATGCATCATAATGCGGTATCATCGAGGATATCGCGGAACCTGGACACCTGGATGTTCCCCGATCACGTCAAGAGGTCGTTCGTTTCGAACTCCAAGGGTGCCGATCTGTCGCTCGTCGAGGGCGTAATGGGCTTCTATGACGGGTATGACGGATTGTCTGAGGAAGGCAGCAGCGCCCATCTGTCGAAGGTGCTGGATTGCCCGGTGATCCTGATCCTCAACGCCTCCGCGTCGGCCCGAAGCCTCGGCGCCGTCGCCAAGGGCTTCGTCGATTATGACCCGGACGTGAACATCGCAGGGGTCATCTTCAACAATGTCGGCGGCAGGCGGCACCTGAGCATGCTGGAGGCATCGTTGAGAGGCATCGAATGCCTCGGCGGGCTTCCCCTGGCCGAAGATGCTGGCCTGAAGAGCAGGCATCTCGGTCTAGTGCCGGCGGGCGAGGAGGACAATTCGTTGAGCTATGAAAGGATCGCTGAACTGATGGAGGAACATCTGGACATCGATCGCCTCATCGAGATCGCCAGGCAAGCGGTTCCTTTCAACGGTGAGGAGGAGGCGTCCAGACCGGTCATGGCTCCGAGGTGCAGGATAGGTCTGGCCAAGGACGCGGCGTTCAATTTCTATTATCAGGACAACCTCGACATGCTGACGGCGAACGGCGCCGAGATCGTACCGTTATCACCGCTGAAGGACACGATGCCCGACGTCGACGGTGTCTACTTCGGAGGCGGGTATCCTGAGATGTTCGCTGAACGTCTGGGTGAGAACCATGAAATGATGAGCAGGCTGAGAACGCTGGCCTCGAACGGCATGCCGGTCTACGCAGAATGCGGCGGACTGATGTACATGTGCAGATCGATGAAGGACCTCCAGGGAGCGGAGCATGGCATGGCTTCGCTTTTCGACGCCAAGGTGGAGATGACCGGGAGCCTGCAGTCGCTCGGATATGTCGAGGCGACGGCGCTCAGGGACACCATCCTGACCAAGAAGGGAAGGACGCTGAGAGGGCACGTCTTCCATTATTCGCACGTCACAGAATGCGGCGAAAAGGATTTCGCGTACTCCCTGGACAAGGACAAGGGGATCACGGATTCCCTGGACGGCATGGCCTCACCGAACGTTCTGGCATCCTATACCCATCTTCATTTCGGGACGGACGAACGTGTAGCCTCGTCGTTCGTTGACGCTTGCTCAAACTACGCCAGAAGATGAGAGGCCGAAGGGTCTTAACCTAAGGGCGCTTTACAGTAAACGCAGGTCTTCGTATCGTTTGGATTGCCGCGGCCGCACGAGGGGCACGGCCTCTGAGATACTTGCCCGAAGAGCAGGGGCCTTCCGCATTTGACGCACCTGGCGACACCTTCTTGGTTCTGTGTGTGACATAATTGACATTCTTTCATGCCTGGCCTCCTCATTGTTCCTATAAGGCCTCGCTTGGCTTTCTCAATGCGACCTCATATAGCTTCTTCACGAAGGGCGGGGAGCGGTCCTCGAACTCCTTGATCCACATCAGTTCGTATCCCTTTGCCAATCTTCTTATCATCTCCTCGGTGAAGAAATGGACGACGAACCCCATCGGATTCTGCCACATGTCCTTCCCTTTGGCAATGAACTTGCCGTAGTGAGGGTCGTGGTCGTTCCTGACCGAATAGATGTTGATGCCCCCGGGCCGAAGCACGCGTTGGCACTCTGCCAACATTTTGGCGACCTCTTCCTCGGTGAACTCCATCGTGAAGAACATGTGCGAGTATATCGCATCGAACGAATCGTCTGGGAATGGCAAAGGATCTCGGGCATCATGGACCTTCAAAGAGACCTTGGCCCCTTGGCCCTTCGCCTTTTCCTTCATCTGGCAGATGCCTGCCTCGGAATAGTCGAGCGCGGTCATCTCAAAGCCGTTCTTGGCGAAGAACCACGTGTCGCGACCCTGCCCGCAACCGAGTTCCAATATGTTCCTTACCTTATTGTCTTTGAATGCTGGCAGGGCGCTGACGGCCAGCTCGCTCGGGTCGGTCCCAAAGAAATCGTTCGCGCTGGCATACGTCTTGTCCCATTGTTTCTGCTGATCGGATTCGTCTTGCATTCTGACCCCTCGTGATTAAAACGTAGGAAGTGGAATTGGCGTTCATCGTCCTTTTTCGCTCTTATGTCTGGCTGTCGTACCTATCAATCCGATGATACCAGGACCATTCGGTCCTTAGATCAGATAAGGCCTTGGTCATGTATATTCCTTTCCGACATGAACGGCCCCATCGCGAATATGAAAGGCCAGCAACAGATCTCGATCGTATCATTTATGTCGATGAGGTGATCTTCAGGAGCGCTCGGTCCGCGTTTCACAGTCCCTTCAAGCTCATGCGCCTCAGCACCGACATGGCGACGGTCACGAACAGTACCGTGAACCCGGTCAGCACCAGCAGGTCCGCCCACCAATCGAAAACGTAGTCCTGGCCCATGCTATGGTTCAGCAGGTCCACCAGATAGGTGAGAGGCGAGCCATACGTGATATATCTGGCCGCACCGGTCATCTCGCTCACGGGTATGAATATCCCTGATACGAATATCAGAGGGAACCGCACCAACGCGGCCAGCATCATGATGTTGGCCGGAGCCTTCCCTCCCGGGGAAGACAGGAGAACGCCTAGTCCCGAGAAGCATAGGTTCCCAAGGGCGAAGGCCAGGATGATCAGGGCGATATCGGTGACCGTGATCGGGATCAGCAATATCCCGAACGTTCCAACGATGACGCTTATGAGCAGACCGAAGACAGCTCCTGCTATGCAATCCCCGAGCACGATGCTGCTTATGCTCAACGGATAGGTCAGCAATCGTTCGAAGGTGCCCTGCTGCTTTTCCCAGGGCACGATGAGCGGCCCCACAGAGGACGAGGTGAAGAAGAGGGACATGGCCAAGAACCCGGGGAAGTACTTATTGATGTCCAGCTCCCGTCCGACGAAGAACGCTAAGAACAGGAACGTAGGTAGGATGAGGCCGAAGATGAAGACCGGGGCCTTGCGATAGTAGATGCGCATATCCTTGCGCGCCACAACGGATATGCCGCGCAGATACACGTTCCAGTTCATCAGTGCACCTCGCATAGTTTTACGAAAACGTCCTCGAGCGTAGGTCCTGAGGTGCTCATGGAGAGGATCTTCACACCTTGCTCTTCCTTGACCTTCACTATCTGTTCGATGGCCTTGTCCAGGTCGTCGGCATAGAAGCGCCATTTATCGTTGCATAGCTCCGCACGGCTGATGTACCCTGTAAGGAACCATGCCTGTTCGACCTTCCGGTCGAATGCGACCTCGACCATCTGCATCATTTCCGTCGTCTTCCGGAGACGGTCCGGAGTGTCGATCGCAACGATGCTGCCCTTGTTCACTATGCACACCCTTTGGCATAGGCGGCTCGCCTCCTCGATGTTGTGCGTGGTGAGGATGACCGTGGAACCTTTCCGGTTCATCTCCTTGACCTTGTCGACGATCAGACGGCGGCTCATCACGTCCAATCCCTCGGTCGGTTCATCGAGGATGAGGATAGGCGGCTCATGTACCATGGCGCAGGCGATGCTCACCCTCTGCCTCATCCCTTTCGAGAACTTGCGGGTGAGGTCATCTGCCCGTTCCTTCAATCCAAGGTCCGTGAGCAATTTATCTGCCCGGTCCTCTCTGGTCGCTTTAGAAAGGCCATAGAACCGTCCTACCAGATCGATGTTCTCCCTGGCGCTCAGGTCGGGGTAGATATTGCCTACCTCCGGGATGACCCCCATCTTCATTTTCGCTTCCAAGAAGTTCTTTTTTAGATCGGTGCCCTCGATGATCACAGAGCCCGCATCCGGGTTTAGGACGCCTGTTATCATACGGATCGAAGTTGTCTTTCCAGCACCATTCGGTCCCAAGAGACCGAAGAACTCCTTCGGTTCCACGGAGAACGAGATGTCCTTCACTGCTTGGACATCACCGAAACTCTTCTTGAGATTTCGAACTTCGAGCGCCGGCATGATATGATAGAGATTGGTCTGTTTAGATGAATGTTTCCGAAATGGGACCGGTTTTGTAAAAATGTACAGCAATTTGATCATCGCGCGAATCTGGCTCGGAAAACATTTTCAAATGATCACCGAACATGTTAGCTGCCTGTGACCGCCGCATGTCCCAACCGTCCTGGAAACGGTATTATACCTTCCTATGCGTTCGATGTGGCATGCCTATCGGCGATCCAATGGGAGGAGATGCGTACGACCTCGGAAGGGGGCGGCTGAAGCGGATCTGGATGGCGACCGTTCCGGTCACGGACCTTGAAGAGGCGGCTGACTGGTACCGCTCCGCGCTCGGTCTGGACATCCTCTATGACCGCAGGGCGGACAATTGGATAGAGATGGGCATGATCGGACAGGACGCAAGGATCGCCCTTTACGTGCCGAAGGAGGGGGAGGAGAGGATGCCCGGTATCGATACCGGCATCATGTTCGCCACCGAGAGCATATTCGAGGTGCATAGGCGTCTCGTCGACGAGGGCGTCGTATTCGTGGTGAAACCGAAGAAGCAGTCCTGGGGAGGGTTACTGATCGTCTTCCTGGACCCTTTCGGGAACAGGCTCGGCGTGATCGAGGACGCACCCAGACCAGCGGTCGAAGCTCATAAGGTAGGGGAAGGGGAAGGGAAGAGAGACACCGGGGTCACGATAAGGACGATAGTTACGAAATGATCCAGCTCAGCCCTTCAGATATTTTGTGACGGCCAGAGCGCATGCCTTTGAATGCAGGACGGTGTCCCTTATGTCCTTGGGCGCCTCGACCGAACCTGCGAAGAACACCCCTTTCATCTTCGAGCTTTCAGCAAGCAAAAGTTCGTTCTCACAGACGGGCAACCCGTCCTTGCTCATGTCGATGCCTGCGGCCCCGAACATCATCTGGTTCGTCTCCGGCGTGCGCAACCCGACGCTCAGGACGACCAGCTCGGATTCGATCTCGTAGAGCTCCTTGAGCAGAGTGTTCTCGCCGCAGACCAGCAGCTTCCCTTCCTTGTCGAGGACGAGCGAGGGCTGCCCCCTGATGAACGTTACGCCCCTTCGTCTCGCCTCCTTGTAAGCGTCCTCATAGCCTTTCCCGTGAGACCTGATGTCGATGTAAAGAATGTACGAGCGTGTGTCTGGCGATAGGTCCCTCAAAAGCGAGGCGTTCTTAATAGCGTTCAGGCAGCAGACGTTGCTGCAGTATCGGACGCCCCTCCTCTCGACGCGGGAACCGACGCATTGGACGAAGGTGATCGTCCTGGGGACGGCTCCGTTGGAAGGGCGATGAACTCCGCTGCCGGATGAGAGCATCTCTTCCAGTTGCACAGACGTTATGACGTCCTTGTGAGCCCCGAGCCCGAACTCGGGAATGATCGATGCGTCGATCGGCTCCAGGCCTGTTGCCATGACGACGGCCTTCGACCTCACGCCATCCCTGCTCCCGTCCTCCTTGAGGACCTCGGAGACGAAGAGATCGTTGTCCTTGGTGACCTTATCGACGATCGATGCTAGCTGTGCGACAAGCTTCCCGGACCCCGTTAGAATCGATATCCAGCCCGTCATCTTCGAAGAGATCTCCCGTCCGTGTTCCATCGTCGGGAAGACGTGAGATATCGACGGCAATCTGCCTCCGAGAGCTGGCCCCTTCTCAACGATGACGGTGTTCAGACCCTCTTCCGCCAGCTCCGATGCCACAGTCATTCCGGCGACCCCTCCCCCTATGATCAGAACGTCGGTCTCAATCATCTTTGCCCGCTCCAGAACCTTATCTCGTCCGAATTAATTAGATATTGCATCGTCGTAAGGGCATTGAGCGGACGATAAAATTAAATGGCCTCTTTAGAATCGTGGAACGGTGATTTAATGCTGGAGATACAGGATCTTTCGGTCGAGGTCGGTGGAAGGGAAGTCCTCCACGACATCAACATATCGGTCATGTCAGGATACACTAACGTCCTTTTCGGACCGAACGGTTCCGGCAAGTCGACCTTGCTGATGACCATAATGGGATTCAGCGGCTACAAGGTGACCAAGGGAAGGATAATCTTCAACGGCGAGGACATCACGAACAAGTCGGTCTCTGAGCGTGCGCAGACGGGCATCGGGCTGATGATGCAGAGGCCTCCGAACCTCGTAGGCGTCCAGCTTGGAAATCTGGTCAAGATCATGAGCAAGGGTCGGGTCAAGGCCGAGGACCTGGCGGAGGACCTGAACCTGACTGGATTCCTCACCAGGGACGTCAACGTCGGTTTCAGCGGAGGGGAGATCAAGCGCTCCGAGCTATTGCAGCTCGCGGCCCAGAACCCCTGCTTCGTCATGCTGGACGAACCGGAATCGGGAGTGGACATCGTGTCCATCGAGAAGGTCGGGAAGAAGGTGCATGAGCTCATTCGCGGAACGTCCTGCGCAGGCAAGAGCGGCGCGGTCGGAAAGGGGGCGCTCGTGATCACCCATACGGGTCAGATCCTGGATTACGTCAACGCGGACCGCGGTTATGTCATGTGCAAAGGCACCGTCGCGTGCACTGGCAATCCACGCGAACTTCTCCACGAGATCCGAACGAAGGGATACGATGAGTGCATCAGCTGCAACATCGGGAAGAAGACGCTCGTCAAGGTCAAGGAAGAGGGGGCGAACTGATATGGCCGTCGATTCCGAGATAAAAAAGAAGGCGGAGCTGGCGAAGCATAAGAAGGCCGCCTATGGCCAGGACATCGATCTCGACAAGTTCGGGATCGGCAGGAAGGACATCGGGGAGACAAAGGACCTGCGCGAGCTGAAGGAGGAGGACCAGAAGACCCTCCTGAACGTCGGGGTCGTCCCATCGGACGAGGGAAGGTCAGGTTCGTTCGTCCTCATGGACAACTCGGTCGTCCACGAGAAGCAGCTCGGGACGGGCGTCGAGGTCATGTCATTGCAGAAGGCGTTGAAGGTCCACGACTGGCTTCAGGAGTATAACTGGAAGGCCGTCAAGGCCGACGCCGACAAGTATACGGCGAGGACGTTCATCGAGGAGGCGGACGGTTATTTCATCCACGCGCTCCCTGGACAGAAGGTCAAGCTGCCGGTCCAGACGTGCCTGATGCTGAAATCGCAGGACGTGGCCCAGACCGTTCACAACATCATAATCATTGAAGAGGGGGCGGAGCTCGAGGTCATCACTGGCTGCAGCACCAGCAAGCATGTCGACGAGGCGTTGCATCTCGGCATCTCCGAGTTCTACCTGAAGAAGAACGCTAAGCTCACGTTCACCATGATACACAACTGGGCCGAGAACATTGGCGTCCGTCCCAGGACCGTCGTGGAGATGGACGAAGGGGCGGTGTACATCAATAACTACATCGCACTGAAGCCTGTCAAGACGATCCAGGCGTACCCGACCGCGAACATGAACGGACCTAACGGCGTCTGCGTCTTCAACACGGTGGCGATAGCCCATCCGGGAAGCGAGATGGACCTGGGCTCGAAGGTCATGATGAACGCCCCGGGATGCAAGGCGGAGATCGTCTCCAGGACCATCACCACCGGCGGAAAGATGATCGCCAGGGGGCTGATGGTCGGGGCGGCCAAGGACGTGAAGGGGCATCTGGAGTGCAAAGGGCTCATCCTCTCCAACAAAGGCATCCAGATCGCAATACCGGAGCTGGACGCCCGCGTGCCCGAGGTCGAGATGACGCACGAGGCCGCCGTAGGAAAGATCGCTCAGGACCAGATCGAGTACCTGATGTCCCGCGGGCTCACAGAGGAGGAGGCCGTAGGCATCATCGTCAAGGGATTCCTGGACGTCGGCATCAGGGGATTGCCTCCGGCGTTGAAGGAGGAGATAGACGCGACGCTGGAAAAGGTGGACCTCGCCCGGATGTGAGGTTCGCGCAAACCATTTCATATCTGTCGTCATTTTTTATTCTGTTTTATGATATATACCAGTCGATCGATCGATCTTCCATTGAAATATCGAAAGGTTTATTTTCATGGTATCATGGTTAGAGGGCCATGGCCGTGAAGCTTGGACTGGGCATCGATAACGGTGGTACCTACACAGATGTCGTCATCGTGGAACTCGACACCAGGAGGATAATCTCTAAGGCGAAGAGCCCGACGACCTATGACGACCTGTCGATAGGGATACTGTCCGCCGTGGACGCTGCGCTGGCCGGCCGTTCCATTGACAGAACGGACATCAAGCTTGTCGGGATATCCACCACCTTGGCGACGAACTCGATCCTCCAGGGGAAGGGCGGTCATGTCGGCCTCATAGGCATGGGCTGGAAGCCGGACCCTGAGTGGAACCTGCCCTACAACAAGTCCAGGTTCATCAAGGGCGGATGCGACTCGGTCGGCCATGTGAACGTCTCCATCGACGAGAAAGAGCTGGAGGACGCCATCGATGACGTCGGCACCGACGTCGACGCTGTCGTCGTATCGGGCATGTTCAGCGTCTGCAACGGCTATCAGGAGATATTCGTCAGGGACGCCGTGAGGAAGAGGAAGAAGGTCCCGGTCATCATGGGACAGTCGTTCACGTCGGAGCTTGGGATAATGGAGAGGACCGTCACCGCGATCCTCAACGCGAAGCTCCTGCCGATCATCAACGACTTCCTGGACGGCATCGAGAAATCGATGAAGGCCAGGGACATCAACGGAAGGATATTCGTCTTCAAGGGCGACGGGGGCCTCATGAGCATAGCCACGGCCAGGGAGATGCCCGTGGAGATGGTCCTGTCGGGACCGGCCGCGAGCCTGATGGGGGGCAAGGTGCTCTCTGGCGAGGACGATTGCTGGGTCGTGGACATGGGCGGGACGTCGACCGACATAGCGTGCCTCGACGAAGGCTTCCCCCGGCTCAACATGGACGGGGCGATGGTCGGGAACTGGCGCACGAGGGTCAAAGGGATAGATATCTGGACCAGTGGACTTGGCGGGGATTCGATAATCAGGCTGGACAAGGACTATGGCCTGGTTGTCGGACCGGAGAAGGTGATGCCGCTCGCGATCGCATCGGTGAGGTACCCCAACTTCAAGGAGAGGCTCGAGGCGACCAAGGACCTGGAGATGTTCACCGCCGTCAGGAACGACATGTCGAGGCTCACGCCCAAGGAGAGGCTGCTCTACGATTTCGTACATGCGAACGCCCCGTGCACCTGGGCAGAGATGATCACGGGGCTGGAGGGCAAGGCCGTCGTCACTAGCACCTTCCTGGAAAGCATGAGGCTCAGGGGTCTGCTGATGAGGACCGGCCTCACGCCAACAGATGCGCTACATCACTTGGGGATCTTCAGGAGCGGGGACGTCGAGGCATCGAACATGGGAATGAAGATGTTCGGGGACCGCATGGGAGAGGACGCCGACGTTCTGGCGCATATGATAATGAAGCTCATGATCACGAGGGTCGGCGAGGAGCTGCTAAAGAAGGGTCTGATCGACAGCGGCGTCAAGGTCGGGGACGACCAGGCGTTCAAGAAACTTCTGAGGGGGACGACGGGGCACGAGAAGCTGGGCGGGTTCGGCATGAGGATGTCGCCAGGCAAGACGATAGTCGGGATAGGCGCCCCAGCGAAGGAGTTCATTCTCCCGCTCCAGGACAGGATCGACGGCAAGGTCATCGTCCCGGAGAACCACGAGGTAGGCAACGCTGTGGGGGCGGTCTGCAGCGAGGTCTCGGAGCTGTTCTCGGCGCAGGTCTACGTGAGGGACGACAAGTTCCTCGTCTTCAGCCCGATGTCGTCCCCTTCGCAGTACTCGCAGCTCGGAGAGGCGATAAACGCGGCAAGGTCACTGACCTCGTCGACGGTCAGGGACAGGATAACCCGCGCGGGCGTCGAGGACGTCAGGGTCAAGGTCGACGTCATCGAGAAGAAGTTCGCCGACGGGTATGGCAGGGAGATGAAGTTCGTCAACTGGGTCGATGTGAGGGCAATAGCTTTGGCGAAGCCGAAGCTCGATTGAACGACCCGCCGAACCTCTTTTTTATTTATTCTCCGTTTAACAATAAAACATACGGTCCAGCTTTTGAAAATAAGATATACAGAAAGATTTAAACCCCGACCTTTGATTGATGTACGGGGGATTTGGTGGGTATTTACGAAGGGGAGAGTAGGACGACTGAGTATGCTGTCCTCTCATCGATAGAACTTTTAAACAAACAGGACCGCAAGGAGATCGCCCACATCGTCATCGACCCTGTGGCAATGTTCATCCTTGGGATAACCTCTAGGAGGTGCATGACGGTGAGCGACATATCACCGGCAGTGAACCTACCTATAGCCACATGCTACAAGCTCGTCTATCAGATGGAGAACATCGGCCTCATGACGAAATGCGGCGCCTCCAGGACGTCCGGCAGGGGCAAGGCCGCGACCTACACGTCAGTGATGAAGAACCTCAATCTCGAGGTCAAGGCCGGGGTCATCAATCTCCTGGTCACCTGGAAGAACGGGCAGACCATGCTCTTCAAGAAGGACATGAACACGATAAAGTGGGACTCGGGAAGCTGCGTCGACGGTCAAGAGAAGGACCTGTCCCCGCTGCAGGTCATGGACCCGACGAAGGTGGACGAGGTCAACGAGTTCGAGCCCGATGCCTCGCTCCTTGGCAAGAGGGCCAAGGTTTTTTGAGCCCCAGACCACGAGCAATGATTATCATCCCTCAAGGTATTCTAGTCACAGGCCTGATATGTTAGTCATCAAGCGATCGGGAGAGAGGGAGCAGTACGACCCCAGGAAGACCAGGGCCTCCCTGATGAAGTCGGGCATGTCCCAGTCGGAGGCGGATGCGATAATCGAGAAGCTACGCATTCATCTTTATGACGGGATCTCCACGGAGGAGATCTATCGCAAGCTGAACATGATGCTCGATGCCGAGCGCAAGGTCAAGTTCGGGCTCAAGAAGGCCATCATGAACCTCGGACCGGACGGCTACGCGTTCGAGACGTTCACGGCCAAGATATTCGAATCGCTAGGCTATGAGACTAAGATCAGACAGATGGTCCAAGGTCAATGCGTCCAGCACGAGGTCGACGTCGTGCTGCTGAAGGACGGCCGTAAGGAGACCGTCGAATGCAAGTTCCACAACTCGCAGGGGATCAAGTGCTCGATCCAGACGGCCCTTTACACGTTCGGCCGTTTCCTCGACCTGCAGAACATCGAGAACCTCGAGCGGGTCTGGCTAGTGACCAACACCCGTTTCTCGAGCGATGTGGTCCAATATGCGAGATGCATGAACATCGGACTTCTGGGCTGGAGATACCCTGAGGAGAAGAGCCTGGAGGACATCATCGAGGAGCATAGGCTATATCCGATAACGGCGATGGACCTGAAGCGTTCGGACGTCAAGGAGCTGCTATGCCACGATTTCGTGCTCGCGAGCGACCTGGTCGATAGGAAGGACGAGATCCGGAGGGTGCTCCCCTGGTTGGACATCTCGAGGATGTCGAAGAATGTCAGCGCGCTGCTAGGTTGAGGTGTCGTGATGAAGATATGCGTCGTTCTGGGCACAAGGCCAGAGATGATCAAGATGTCCCCTGTCATAAGAGAGCTCAGGTCCCGTTCGATAGAGCATTACGTCATCCACACGGGGCAGCATTATTCCTATGAGATGGACAGGGTCTTCTTCAAGGACCTGGAGCTGGACGACGCGAAGTACAATCTCAACGTGGGTTCAGGAACCCACGCCAAGCAGACGGGATCGATCCTTGTCGGCATCGAGAGCGCGCTCGTCGGCGATAGACCGGACGCTGTCCTCGTCCAGGGGGACACGAACACCGTCCTCGCAGGTGCCATCGCCGCGGCGAAGCTCGGCATCGACGTAGGTCATGTGGAAGCGGGTCTGAGATCGTTCGACCGGCACATGCCAGAGGAGATCAATAGGGTCATGGTCGACCACATCTCGGACATTCTCTACCCTCCCACCCAGAGATCGAAGGCCAATCTCCTGGCGGAAGGCATTCCCGAGAACAGGATAGTCGTCACCGGAAACACGATCGTCGACGCCGTCAGGCAGAACCTGGACATCTCCGACAGGAGGTCGAACGTTCTGAGCACCTTCGGGCTCAAGGCCGGCGGCTATATCCTCGCGACCTCGCACAGGCAGGAGAACGTCGAGGACGGATCGAGGCTGAAAGGGTTGCTGAGGGGTCTCGAGATCGCTTCGGAGGAATCGGGGCTGCCCGTGCTCATGCCGATCCATCCCAGGACCAGGAAGAACATCGAGAGGTTCGCCATCTCGCTCCCCGACCGCATAATGCTCGTCGAGCCGGTCGGATACCTAGACTTCCTGCAACTGGAGTCCAAGGCAAGATTGCTCATTACAGATTCAGGCGGATTGCAGGAGGAAGGGTGCATCCTGAACGTCCCCTGTGTGACCATGAGGGACTCGACCGAACGCCCCGAGACCGTCGAGGTCGGAGCGAACATGCTGTCCGGCACGCACCCAGATGCCATAGCCGAGGCGGCCAGGACCATGCTCTCGAGAACTGCGGACTGGACGCCCTGCCTGGGAGGAGGGGACGCCTCGAAGAGGATCGTCGACGACCTGGTCCAGAGATACGCATGATCCTTTGATTATGACCATCCTGACCGAAGCAAGTTAGCCATTGGTTTTATACGGAAGGGTGTTTATTCGTCGGTATCCTGACCGCAGGACCTCGATTGACAGTGATACCATGGAACAAGGAAACGAGATTAACGTTGAGACGGTCCAGAGCGAGGACGTCAAGCTCATGAAGAGACTGGCACAGATAAAGCACAAGATCATCATCATGAGCGGCAAGGGCGGCGTTGGAAAGAGCACCGTAGCGACGAACCTCGCGATGTCCCTGGCGATGCGCGGGTACGAGACCGGCATCCTGGACGTTGACATAACGGGTCCGAACGTGCCGAAGATGCTAGGCGTCGAGGACGCCCCATTGATGGCCGACGACGAGGGCATATTCCCAGTGGAGGTGACCCCTCACCTGAAGGCGATCTCGATGGCATTCCTGATCTCGGACAAGGACGCCCCGGTCGTCTGGAGGGGGCCTGCGAAGATGGGGGCGATCAGGCAGTTCCTGACAGACGTGAACTGGGGGAAGCTTGACTATCTGGTCATCGACCTCCCGCCAGGAACCGGCGACGAGCCGCTGAGCATCGCGCAGCTCATTCCCGAGGCGGACGGCGCGGTCATCGTCACGACCCCTCAGGACGTTGCGCTCCTAGACTCGAGGAAATCCGTCATGTTCGCAAAGAAGCTCGGATTGCCAGTGCTGGGAGTGATCGAGAACATGTCCGGCTTCAAGTGCCCTCATTGCGGGGAGCGGATCGACCTGTTCAAGATGGGGGGCGGGGAGAAGGCCGCGAAGGACCTTGGAGTGCCGTTCCTCGGCAGGATACCGATCGACATGGCCATGGTACCTGCTGGCGATGACGGGAGGCCTGTCGTGCTAGGGGCGCCCGAATCCGAAGGCGCTGTCGCGTTCCAACTGATCGCCGACAAGCTGAAGGAGACCGTCGAATCCCTTCCTCCTAGAAAGCCTGTCAAGAGGTGAGCGCGTGAAGGTATGCGTGACCGCGGAAGGGACGGACATCGATGCCTTGGTCGCCGAGGAGTTCGGGCATGCCCCTTTTCTCCTCATCGTCGACACTGAGACCCTGAAGGTCGACGTGTTCGACAACGTCCTCGTCGACACGGACATCGGTTACGGAATTCAGACTGCCGAGAACGTTCTCAAGCTGAAGCCCGAGGCCGTGATCACTGGATTCATAGGACCGCACGGCGTCAGGAAGCTGGAGTCGAAGGGCATCAAGATAATCACTGACGAGGAAGGGACGGTCCGGCAGGCGATCGCTGCTTTCAATCGAAGGCAGGCTCGCGGCTGAGTCTCGAACCGCTCCTTCGACCGTCGTTCATTTTTCCTCATCGAGCATCTGCGTCCAGCGCAGGCCTTGGAGCTCTTCTTTTTTTATGTTGTATCGTCATACGACGTTGTTATTCCCCGACATATGTTCACTTTTTATCAGTATAACGCACATAAAATACGATTATCGTTGAAATTATGAGGTAAATCGACAAGTATCGTAGTGTATTTTGCATAGTTTTAAGTAAGGACCATCGAGTAAGCGCCTGCCATGCAGGATGCATTCGACCATCCAGGCAGGAGAAGGAGGAGACGCTCTCCCACCGGAGCCCCTCAAGCCTCGAAAGGCAACTTCTTAGGGTGGGGGGTTTCGCCGAGGAACTACGGTGACGTAGGAACGAAGCGGGACCTTGCCATGCTATCGGACGAAAGGACGCTGAACGGAGGAGGGGGAATCTGATGGAGCAGAAAATTCTGCTGCCGACGGACAGCTCGTTGCCAGCGCTCGTCGCGACGATCGAAGCGGTCAAGATGGCGAAGGAGAGGAAGGCAAAACTGATCATCCTCACCGTCATCGAGTCCACGCCATCGACCGAGATAGAGCAGCAGGCAGGGAACGTCACCCTGAAGAGATGCCCCGACATCGATGGAATGGCCTTCGCACGGGAGCTTGCCAAGCAGGAGGGCGTTCCCTACGACGAGGTCGTTCGGGAAGGACCTGTGTCCGGCGAGATCATCAACGTCTCCAATGCGATGGGCGTCCAGACCATCGTCATGGGCAGCTCCGCACCGTCCGGACTGGCGGGACTGTATCTTGGAGATGTCGCGAAGAGCGTCGCTAAGCACGCAAAATGCGAGGTCCTCACGATCAACCCCACCAAGGAGCAGGGGAGGGAGGCTTTGATGCTCGCGCGTAGGATCGACGGCAAGAAGAAGCCGAAGACGGTGGAGTCGATCACCTCCACGAAGCAGTTCAAGGTCGGGCTCGTCCTGTTCGCCGTATATGTGGCATTCTACGCTTTGCTCATGATCCTCGGCGCCTTTGAAAGAGGCGTCATGTCCGAGAGGCTGCTTGGTCTCAACGTCGGACTGGTCTTGGGATTCGCAGCGATCATACTTGCGATAGTCATGGCCGTCGTGTTCAACTGGTATGCCATCAAGATGGAGAAGGCCCAGGAGGCTTGAAGCATGGTTGCAGAAGCATTAGCCAACGATTTCAAGCCATTGGCCTTCACGCTGTTCGTCATCATCGTGATGGTCACGCTTGCGATCTCGACATATTTCTCGAGAAGGGTGCGTACCGCAGGTCATTATTACACCGCGGGAGGCAGCGTGAAGTGGTTCGTCAACGGCGTGGCGTTCGCTGGTGATTACCTCAGCGCGGCGTCGTTCCTTGGCATAGCCGGAATGATCGCGTTCAGCGGTTTCGACGGGTTCATCTACGGCATAGGTTTCCTGGCCGGATGGATCGTCGCGCTGTTCTTGATAGCCGAACCGCTGAGGGTCATGGGCAAGTACACCTTCGCCGACGCCCTCGTCTCGAAGTTCAAGAGCAAGTCCGTGAGGCTGGCAGCTGCGATAAGCACGCTCGTCGTGAGCATATTCTACCTGATCCCGCAGATGGTGGGCGCAGGGACGATCATTCAGCCTCTGCTCGGCTTCCCCTATGAATGGGGGGTGCTGATAGTCGGTGGCATCGTGATATTGATCGTGGCCACGGCCGGCATGGTCAGCACGACCTGGGTGCAGTTCATCAAGGCGCTCCTGCTGTTCATCGCCGTCATAGCGCTGACGATCGGTGTCCTTGTTGTCTCCGGGTTCGGCCCGCTCGAGTTCATACAGAACTTCCTAGACAATGGAGCGGCCAATCCGGCGACTGGAGGACTGGCGCATACAGGCGACGCGTTCCTATCGCCCGGTCTTAAGTTCAATGACCCGTGGGACTTCGCCTCGCTGTGCCTGGCGCTGCTGCTCGGAACGGCGGCGCTGCCGCACGTCCTGATCAGGTACTACACCGTACCGAAGCCCTCGGATGCGAGGAAGTCGACGGTGGTAGCCATCGTACTGATGGGGGTGTTCTACGTCCTCATGCTGTATCTGGGACTTGGCACGAACTACTTCGCGGGGCAGGGTAAGTTCATCGTCACGGACTCCAACCTCGCGGCGCCGACGCTGGCCAACTTCATAGGCGGGGAGCTGTTCTTCGCGCTCATATCGTCGATAGCGTTCGCCACGATATTGGGGACGGTGTCTGGGCTGATCATGGCATCGGCCGGGGCCATCGCGCACGACATCTACACCGAGATACTCGGGAAGAAGAAGTCGGACAAGTCCGCCCTGAGGGTGTCGAAGATAACGGCCGTTGGCGTCGGACTGCTGGCGATCGCCCTGGGCATGGTGATGAAGGGGCAGAACGTCGCCTTCCTCGTCGGCCTGGCATTCGCCCTCGCAGCCTCCGCGAACATACCCGCCCTGATCGGAGTGCTTTTCTGGAAGAAGGCCACGGACAGGGGCATCGTATCGGGGATAGCCGTCGGCCTCGTGAGCGCGCTGGTGCTCATCGCCGTCAGCCCTACGTACATGGACGACCCGCTCTTCCCGCTGACGAACCCGGGCATAGTCAGCGTGCCCCTGGGGTTCGCGGCGATGATCGGCGTGTCGTTGCTCACTGGAAAGAGGGGCGAGTGAACGCCGATCGGCCCAATGGCCGGCCAAACCATTTCCATCTTTTTTTTTCAAGTTGGGCGTTGACGGCGCGTTCCAGGACCAATGTTCCGAAGGGCAGGTACGAGTTCCACTGCTCATGGTTCTTCTCCATTAATTTTTGAAATGGATGGTTTTAATAACAGTAAGTATCTTGAACCTGCGATGGAGGGCATAACGCTGCTGGCATTGGTCGCTCTGACCATGTCGGTCATAACGATCTCGCTTTCATATCTCAGCTGGAGCGGGAGCGGGCGTTCGTTCAGATATCCGTTCATCGCCCTTATGATCTCAGAGACGCTGATATCGTGGGGGTACTACCTCGGTGCGTCCTCCTCCACCATCGGCGATAAGCTGCTCTGGAACAGCGTTGAGTTCGCTGGCTATGTCTCGGCGCCTATCTTCTTGATGATCTTCGCGCTCCTATTCACCGGGAACAAGGCCATCCCCCCGAGCAGATTGGCCCTCCTGTCGCTGCCGGCGGTCCTGATCGAGACGGCCTTGCTGACGAACGACCGTCACGAGCTGTTCTACACGAGCACCTCGGTCTCGGATAATTTCTTCCGTTCGTTCGATGCTTCGTATGGCCCGTTCTTCTACATCTTCTGTGCCTACATCCTGATCATGGTCCTCAACAGCGTCCTGATAATGGCCAGGCACTACCTGGATTCGACGGGGCCAAGCAGGACCGGCGTCGGACTCGTTACGTTCTCGGCGATCATTTCGCTCGTGACGATAGTGGCAAACTTCGCCCTGGGGACGGACATGCCCGGCGGTATCATTGTGATGACCGGGCTCATTGCGGGAAGCATCCCACTGTTCGTAGGGGCCTTCAGCTTCGAACTTTTCGAGATGGTCCCTTTTGCGAACGACCGTGTGATCAACACCATGCAGGACTGTGTGATCGTCCTCGACGAGAACGACCGCGTCCTGTTCATGAACAGGACGGCCAGTCACCTCCCTGGCTGCGGAGATCGGACATCGTTGTGCGATGATGTCAGAAAGGTCCTGCCGATGCTCCCCAAGGACATGTTGGACATAACTGATGGATCGAGCGATAGGAAGATGCCGGTGATAAGCATCGGAAAGGAGCGTTTTGAGATGGACATCAGTGCGATCACTGACCATACCGGCGTTCGGATGGGGAAGCTGGTCGTCATGAGGGATGTCACCGCGCGATGGAACGCTGAGGAGGATGCCAGGACCACGCATCTGAAGCTGGACCTTCTGAACACCATCACGAGGCACGACATCAGGAACCAGCTCATCATATTGGAGGCGCGCCTGGGTCTTATGCGTTCGAGAACGACCGACCCCGACATGGTCAGGCATATCGATTCGGGCCTTAGGTCGGTTCAGAACATCGACAGGCAGATATCCTTCGCAAAGGACTATCAGGAGCTTGGGATCAATGGGCTAGCATGGCAATCCCTTGACATGACCTTCATGGCGATGGATCAGCTTCTGGACCTAAAGAAGGTCGATCTTACCACTGACACGAGAGGTTACGAGGTGCTCGCTGACCCATTGCTCTCGAAGGTGTTCTACAACCTGATGGACAACTCGCTCACCCACGGGAAGGATGTGAGCAGGATATCCCTGAGAGCGCTGGAGAATGGCGATCACCTCGAGGTGATCTACGAGGACGACGGCGTCGGCATTCGCGATGACGACAAGAGGATCATTTTCGAGAAGGGGGTAGGCGCCCATTCGGGCCTTGGGCTCTTCCTCTGCATGGAGATCCTTAAGACCGGACAGATGGACATCGTGGAGGATGGCTCGACAGGCAAGGGCGCAAGGTTCAGGATCACCGTGCCTAAGGGCAATTATCGCATCCCCGAACAAGCGAAGAATTAGGAAAGAAAAAAGGTTTTCAGAAGCCCTGAGGGAGCTCCACACGAACGGGGTCGACTATCGTCGTCGGCTCTATGGGGTTGGGCCCAAGCTCCCTTACGACCTTGATGTAATCGTTAACGACCTTCGCGTACAGTTCGGGCTGCTCCGAGTCGACATAACCCATCTGGAAGCGCTTCTCGTCGAATCCCAGCTCCTTGAAGACCATGTTCAGGAGGGTCATCCTCTTCCTAGTCCTCATGTTGCCGGTCTCGTAATGGCATCTTCCGGGCTTGCCCGCGAGGACGAGAATCCCGTCCGCTCCCAATGACAGCGCCTTGATTATCCATTCCGGGTCGATGCGCGCCGAGCACATGACCCTGATCGTCCGGAACGCAGGGTCGATGGCGAACCTCATCAGTCCCGCCCTGTCGGCCGAGGAGTACGAGCACCAGTTGCAGTTGAACACCAGCACGTTCGGGCGCTCCCCGCTTTCGTCCTTCCTCGACAGCACGTCCTCTATCTGCGCCAGCATCTGCTTGTTCGAGAAATATGTCTGATCGAGCGCCGACGTCGGGCAGGAGGAGACGCACGCCCCGCATCCCACGCACGCCTTCGGGTTCACGGTCGCCCTGCGCTTCCCTTCATAATCCTTGTCGGGCGCCAGCTGAACGGCGTTGATGTTGCACACCGACTCGCAGATGCCGCATCCGGTGCAGCGGTCCTTGTTGACGAACGCGACATTGCCTGACTCGCTCGGCAGCTGGAGCCTGACCTTGGCGACCGCCATGCTCACCATGTCCTCCGCCTTGCGCGTGGCCGCCTCCTTGTCCTCGAAATGGACCCAGGCGATCTGTTCGCGGATGTTCGCCATCTCGATCATGAGCTTGTTGAGGCCAGCCTTCTCTATCGAATCCTGGAAATCCTTCAGATAGAGGTTCGGGCTGCATGCAGCGACGACGATCCTGTCAAGCCTCTCCGTTCTGATGGCCTCGGAGATCTCGTCCCTTGAATGCGCGTGGCAGAGGAAGTCCACCTTCTTGACGAAGACCACGTCCTCGGCCTCCCTCGCTGTCCCGACCACCTTTCCGACGTCGAGACTGAGACCGATCTGGCCTCCGCATCCGCAGACGAATACGCCTATCCTTGAACCCTTGTCATCTGTCATCGCGATCATTCCCTGCCCCTCGTGCGTCCAGTGGGAGCATTGGCGAAAAAAACGAACCATCGCGTATATATGAGATTCGCTGGAGACCGTTCGCTCTCCGAACGATTAGCATGTGCCCAAGGGCGTGCGGGGTCGTTCGCACGTCCCCGTTCATCGGCCGTTGGGCCTGTTCATCAGGGAGATGCCTTCCTTGAAGGGCATCATGGCCAAGTCGAGCACGGACTCGGCCATGTCGACGCTGAGACATGACACCTCAGGCCTTCTGGCCAGAAGCCCTCCGTCCGCGGTGGCGACCTTCTCGATCGATGCGGCGTCCATCCCCATCTCGTTCGCGATGGCCACCGCCATGTCGTATCGGTTGATGCAATCGGGCCCCGATGTGTGGAATACCCCTTTCTCCTCCGAGCCCATGAGCTTGACCATCACCTTGGCGCAATGCGGAGCGTATGTCGGGGAGACGTACTGGTCGTGGAACACCCTCACCTTGTTGCCCTTCATTAGCTCGCCCATGAGCCACGTAACAAAATTTAATTTTCCGCTCTCGCTGCGACCGTAGAGCACGGACACCCTGCAGACTAGGTTGTGCCGGTCCGCATCGAGCGTCACCCTCTCCCCTTCCAGCTTCGTCTGCCCGTAGATGTTGACCGGGTCGGGGTTGTCGAACTCGTAGTACCTCGACCCCTTCATGCCGCTGAACACGTAATCGGTGGAGACGTAGAGAAGCCTAGCCCCTACGTTCTTGCAGGCCTTGGCGACGGACATGGTCCCAACTGCGTTTATGTCCCAAGCCTGCGTCGGGGACCTCTCGCACTGATCGACGTTGGTCATGGCCGCGGGAAGGTAGACGTGCCGCGGAGAGAACGAGTAGAGCAGTTCGGCGACGGCATCGGGATCGCGTATGTCTAGCTTGACGAAACCTTCCCTGGACGCTGACGCCTCGTTCGAGCTGTATGTGGAAAGGACGTCCTCTCCCGACGCCCTCAGCTCCCTGACCAGATTTTGGCCGAGCAGCCCGCTTCCGCCGACGACGAGAGACCTTTCCATGGATGGTGTAAAGTGAGGAGCGATTATAATAACTGGTATGCTTGAGATAATACCATATGGTCCGGTTCATTTGACCTCCCCGAAGTTTAGATGATTATTGATGTCCGAAATGACCGGCCATAAGACCGAAGCTCCATCGGAGGATAGGCTCAGCCTGAGAGGGAACGGCATAATCCTTCTCGTGATGGCGTTCATCGCATTGATGGTCATGTTCATCGAGATCATGCTCGTTCAGGCCCTTCCAGGCATAGCAATGGTCGGACCGGTGATGATGGACGTGGATCTCGGGCATGGCGTTCCGCCTGATGGGGTTCATGGCGGCCGTCATATACCGGCCAGGCAAAGGTCTCGACTACGAGAACGACATCGAACCTGAACGATGAGATCGAGAAGGGTCTGACCGAAGATATATCCAGTCCTTCGCCTTTCCACCTATGTTCCGGTCATCGGAGAGAAGGTCGAATAATGCGCGTGCTCTTCATATGTACAAGCCCCAACAAGACAGGCAACACCGCCAGGGTGCTAGGCGAGATAAGGAGGTCCTGCGAAGCTAAAGGCGCCGATGTCCGATGGTATGACACGGCGGAGATGGACATCTCGGGCTGCAGGGGGTGTCAGAGGTGCAGAGGGACGGGGGTGTGCAGCATCGACGATGACATGACCATAATAAAGGACGAGATAATGGTGTCCGACGTCGTCGTCCTGGGCTCCCCGATGTACATGGGCGCGGAGACCGGCCAGACGAAATGCCTCATCGACCGGTTCAACAGCCTGTTCCAGCCCGACAAGGACGGGAACCCCGGGAGCCTCGTGCCCAAGGGGAAGAAGGCCGTCACGATCATGACCTGCAAGCTGAAGGACGGCGATAAGATCTACAATTACGAGAACACGAAGTTCTTCAAGGTGTTCGTTAACCTGCTCGGGTTCGACATGGTCCTCTCGACCATCGTCCCTGGGACCGGGGACCCGAAGGACATAATGAACAACTACCACGCGCAGAACGCAGTGAGCGACGCGGTCACGTTCATCCTTCCCTGACCGAATACATTTTTAAATGCGCTGGAAGGTGTGGATTGACGTGAACGATGACGAATGGGAGGGAAGGGTCAGGGTCTGTCCCTATTGCTTCAGTCACGAGATCGACGAGGTCGCGCTCATCGGCGGTCCGATGGCCCAGCTCGACAACGATGACGGCACGTTCAAATGCCACAAGTGTGGACGCGTTGCAGTGCCGATGGAGTTCGCCAGCTGGGAGGAGTACATCGCCTTCGTCTGGGACCGCGATGACAAGACGGACGACAATTTCCGAACCATTCCTATGATGCCCCTCGTCTGGGACGACCGGAAGGGAGAGGCGTTCGTCTCCGATATCTCATGGAACGGCAGACTGGTCCCTGGTTCGATGAGGACGCCGTTCAAGGAATACTGGAGGACCGCCTCGAAGGAGGTCTATAGGACCATCAGGACGTTCATCGTCGACGTCGAGGGCACGCTTACGGGCAGCGCCCGTGTGACCGAACTTCAGAAGGTGCTCAGGAAGAAGGCCGATGTCAGCCTGGACATAGGCATCCGGAACGAGCAGGACGTATACGACTGCTTCACGATGGGCGCATGGGAGGTCATCGCCTGCACCTGGGCCGTGCCTTCGATCGATATATTCGAGGACATCATCGAGATGACGGACCGCTGCGTCCCCTGCCTCTGCCATGAAAGGACGGTCGTCTGGTCCAAGAAGAACGGCAACCCCGAGAAACTGGAGGACGCCGTGAGGGCGCTCAAGGACATGGGATACGACACCATAGCCGTCATGGACCTGTGGGGCCTCGGCAAGGGCGGGTTCCACGGCGAGGACCTGATCATGAGGGCGAAGGGGCTCGGGGTCAAGATCATAGCAGGTGGGGGCGTTGACCTTGCGCAGGTGGAATCGATCAAGGAACTGGGGGCGGACGGGGCGATATTGGACCCGTTCACGCCCGAACTGGTCGCCGCCTTCGATAGGGAAGCGCAATCTGATGCGCTCACCTCGAGCGAACCGCCGTCGAACATTGTTAATAACCGCTCCGACGGTTCGTAAGTGAGAGCATGGCCTGGTTCATCGATCTGGCAGTCGTTTCGCTGATATCGGTACTTCCACCTGTGGCGTATCTGCTGTGGCTGAGGAGCGCGGACAGGTACGAGCCCGACGATCTCGACGATGTCCTGAAGGCGCTCCTATCTGGCGCGACGATCGGCGTCTTCGGCGGAGGTGCGCTGACGTTGGTCCTCCTGCTCCCGTTCTCGATCCTCTACATGAGCGAGACCGCGTCGATCCTCCTCACCTCGATATTGCTGGCGCCGATAGCTGAGGAACTGGTCAAGGCTGCCTGCGTCATGCTTTTCAAGAAGAAGCTGAACCGGCTCGAGAGCGGCATCGTCTACGGTGCCGCCGTCGGCCTGGGCTTCGCCATTGTGGAGAACGTCCTCTACGGGTTCACCACGGCCTCGGAAGGGCTGCTCATGGCAGTGTTCCTCGTTTGCGTCCGTTCGGTCACGGCCGCCTTCGCGCACGGCAGCTTCACGGCGGTGACGGGGTATGGGATAGCACGATGGTACAGGGAGGGGACCGGCGAGAGAACGTGGCTGAGATATTATGCCCTGGCGGTCGTCCTGCACGCCTTCTTCAACGCCGTGGCCTCGCTCGGTGAGATGATGGAGATGAGCCTGTTCCTCGACGTAGCTTCGATGGTCGTCCTGGCGGCGATGGTCATCGCGACCTTCGTCCTCCTGCGGATGAGGGTATCGCAGCTGGACAAGGGCGTCATGGAGTTGAAGAACATCACGGGCACGGACAGGCCGTGAATGTGCCCTTTAGGGGACCGCGAGAGATCTGCCGATCGAATAGGCCCTCTCCATCTCATCCTCTTTTGATAGGATGTCGCCCTTACAGAAAACGTTGGGGACCAAAAGCTCCTCCTTCGATGCGAAACCGACGGTGTTGAGGAAGGACCTTATCTCGGAGACCGCGTTCCTGAAGGTTGCGTGAGGATCCGCCCCGACCGCGATGATCGCCGCCTTTCTGCCCTTGCGCGCCGGAGGGTTGACCCAGATGCTCTGGCATCTGTCGATCGCCGTCTTCAGCTGCCCGGTGGGACCGGAGAAGAATATCGGGGTCCCGACGATCAGAGCATCGGCCCGCTCCAATGCCTCGAAGACGGCGCTCATCCCGTCATCGACGGCGCAGCGTCCCTCCTCCCGGCATCGGTCGCATTCCCGGCAGCCCCCTATGTCCAGGAACGCCACGTCGATCCTCATCGTCTCTGCCCCTGCGGACCTGGCTCCCTCGAGAGCGCGGTCCAGCAACAGTTCTGTGTTACCAGAACGCCTTGGACTTCCATTCAACGCAACGACCAACATGGGCGAGACCCTGGAGAATGAGATAAAATTACTGCCAGATAAGACTACGCCTTCTCATCGTGCGCGTGCAGGTTCTCCAGGATCCGCTCCTTGAGCACCTCGTAGTATTGGAACGTCTTCGGCACATAATCCGACGCTCCGTTCTTGAGGACCTGGAAACTGATGTCGGGATCGTCCATGGCCGTGACGAAGATGATCGGGGTTTTCTTCTCGAACGCGCGAATGTCCTTAAGGAGCTGCGCGCCTGTTACATCGGGAAGCATGTAGTCGAGGACTATTATGTCATACTTCGACGTCCTTGCCTTCTGCAACGCTTCCTTCCCGTTCTTGGCGGCGTCCAGAAAAAATTCGTTGGATGGCAGGTACTCGCGACAGAGTTCTACGTGGTCGGGATTGTCCTCGGCCATCAAAATTCTGATCCTGTCTGCCATGTTAACGCCCCTATAATGATACCCTATAATGATACTATGAGTATCCCCTTCGTATTTATCTGTGTTTTCCTAAATAGCAACTCTGAATCGGAATAAATGTAATGAAATGTTCTATTTTATTGTATTGTGTATTGAGGCGTCGTGTAGAATATACCAGATATAAGCTGTGATAATTGATGTTCTATTGGAATCGTCTTTAGAATTAAATATTTTTTATTAGTTCATATCCATTTCTATTATTATATAAATTATATTGTTCAAACTATTTACGATTTGATTATTTTTGGAATCAATTTCCTTTTATATATGACCTCATATCACTCGAAATATAGCACTCGGGTCTGGAGCTCATTCCCCTATTCTCCTCCGAAAGAAACATGTTCCACCTTGCGCCCCGCCCGAGTTGCTTTCTCCTCCGTTCTGATCATTAGGGAACTTTGCATCTGTAACCCGTCCTTTTTCCGTTCGAGCTTATCGCGATGATATGGCCAGATGAAAAAGGCACTACCAATAACTAAATAATGAGGACCGATATATGGAGACGTTCAGGGTGCTTTGATGGAAGAAGGCGACTTCACCAAGGCTCGCTCAATGGTTTTTCCGAGGAACGTCCTTGTCGGGCATGGCGTCATAAGAATGGCCCCCCAGGTCTGCAGGGACTTCGCGTTGTCGGGAACAGCTCTGGTGGTCGCGGGTCAGAAGACCATAAAGGCCGCTGGGCACACCGTTGAGGAAGGCCTAAGGGCGGACGGGTATGATGTGCATGAGATACTCGTTGGTGAGGCGACGGACGACAATCTGAAGAAGGTCGTTCAAGCGGTCAAGGACACCAAGGCCAATTTCCTTCTGGGGATAGGCGGGGGAAGCAAGATCGACCTCGCCAAGATGGCCGCGAAGGAATGCAATCTCGAGTTCATCTCCATGCCCACCTCCGCTTCGCACGACGGTATAGCGTCCGGAAGGGCCTCTATCAAGAACATAAAGGGACCGACGTCCATGGACGCGAAGGTCCCCCTCGGGGTCATCGCCGACACCGAGATCATCGTGCAATCACCGTTCCGCCTCCTGGCAGCAGGATGCGCGGACGTCATATCGAACTCGACCGCCCTGTTGGACTGGGAGTTCGCGAAGAGGCTGAGGAACGAGAGCTTCAGCAGATCCGCGTACTCGCTGGCAAGTTACACGGCGGAGACAGTGATCGAGAACGCGGACCTGATCCGCCCGGGCCTCGAGGAGAGCGTCTGGATCGCGATCAGGCCGATTATCATTTCGGGGATCAGCATGAGCGTTGCAGGGAACTCTCGGCCGACGAGCGGCTCCGAGCACATGTTCTCGCACGCCCTTGACCTGATCGCGCCGGGAAAGGCCCTGCACGGAGAGCAGTGCGGGGTAGGCTGCATTATGATGATGTACCTGCACGGAGGTGACTGGCATCGCATAAAGGACGCCTTGATCAAGATAGGCGCCCCTACGACCGCGAGGGAGCTGGGCATCACGAAGGAGCAGGTTGTACAGGCGTTGGTCATGGCCAACAAGGTGAGGAAGGACCGCTTCACTATCCTTGGTATGGGCCTTACGGCCGAGGCCGCGGAAAAGATCGCGACGATCACCCAGGTCATCTGAGTCATCGTCCTGGAGGTGGGAAGGGATGGTAATAATCACATTAATCGGAGAGAGGCAGGCGAAGGAGGGGGTCCGGTTCATCTACCGCGGCCCTTTGACGGAGTGCAGGGACTGCAAGCTGAAGGCGGTGTGCTTCAACCTTGACGTCGGGGGGATGTACAAGATAAGGGCCAAGCGCGACGTGCATCACGAGTGCAAGATACACGAGGATGGCGTCAGGGTCGTCGAGGTCGAGAGGATACCGATGAGAGCGGCCGTGAGCAAGAAGTCCGCCGTGGACGGTTCGACCGTGACGATCGAGGAGATCAAGTGCAAGGACCTAGGCTGCGCGAGGTACATGGTCTGCCATCCGCCAGGTCTCGAGAAGGGGATGAAGGGGAAGATCGTCAAGATCTGCGGTGACATCGAGTGCCCCGAGGGGCTGAAGGTAGTAGAGGTCATGCTGGACTGAGCGTTCGGACCAACTGCGCATCTCTCTGCTCGTCCGATATGATTAAAATATCCGCAGTGCACCTTATCTCCTTCGATGGCCGGAAGGTCCCCGATCGAGCGTCTCGCCGATGTGCTGGTACCGAGGTCGCTGAGCGAGTTCCGAAAGATATTCCACGACGCCGAGGCGAAGTTCTACGTGGACGGCGAGGGTCGAGGCGTGATCAAGATCATCGAGAACGGCTACCTCGTCGGTATGGAGTTCATAGAGACGGAGACCTCGTGGGAATCTACGAAGAGGGTCTGGGAGTATTACGTCGTCCTGGTTAACAAATGCCGCCTCGTGATCTACGTCCCGAACGAGCATGCGGACAGGGCGAGATTGAGAATGCTCGAGTTCAACATGCATTGGCTGAACTATTATCTGGTGTATTCCTACGATGATGACCTGCACATCGAAAGGATAGGCAGGCCGAGGATGCTCTCCGGTTCGCCCCTGAGAGCGGCGATGTCGCCTCTGGGCGGATATCTTTGATAGAACTGCCGGATCGTTCTCAAATAGGTGGACTTTCGGAGATCCCGCCTTCATATCTCGTTCGCGCGGTGATCGTACTTCCCGTTCACGAGGCGCTGCATGACGGTCTCGTGCACCTTGTTCAGGTCCGCTTCGGTGAAGTATCCGGACGACACGCTGACGCTGCCCTTTGAAGAGAGGAGAGATATCGAACCTACCGCGAGACCGAAGCGTCTGGCGAGCGGCCCTTTCGACACGTTGACGATCTGGACCTTGTCATAGCACATGGTCGTCCTCCGCCTGTCGACCACGCCGTTGACGAAGGTGAAAAGGTCCTCCCCCAACGACAGCTCCTTGACCCTATAAGACCTGTAGCCCCATAAGATGATGGCCAGGACGATCGCGGCGCCGGCCGCGATGAACATGTTCTCGACGACGGTCCGTTCGATGCCCGACAGACCTGTTCGGTCCGTGGTGCCGACGACCCAGGTCAGCGCCGCTGCCATGACGGCGACGAAGGCGGACCCCAGGGACGCCTTTGCAGCGATCGCCTTCTTCGCCCCTTTCGGCTGAACGATGATGTTCCGGTCGTAGACGAACTCGGGGACGAGGTCCTTCAGCACCGCCTCGATCACGTCGTTCCTCTTAAGCAGACAGAGCACGGGGCGCTGCGAGTCCTTGCTCGAACCGAGCCCTATGACGTCCGCCTCGATGTAGGACCGGCCCATGAGCCTCGAAGCCATCGTGCTCTTGACGTGGATGGCGTTGATCCTCGACACGTTGAATGAGGTCCTGTACGTGCTGATGAGACCGTGCTGCAGGTATATCGTGTCCTTGACCCTGTAGACCTTGAAATTGGCGTAATGGACGATGAGCATGACCGATGGGACGACCGTCACGAAGAAGAACATCCCCAGCGAGAGGGCGCTGCTGCCCCCAGTGGAACCTCCAGCGTCGGAATACATTTCGAAGATGGACCATGCGAGGAAGATGAACCCGGAGATGGTCTGCATCGTGGATTGGCTGAAAAGGCCGTGCACCAGCACGTCCGTGTTATCGACGTTGACGACCGAGCCCTGCTCCGCCTCGATGACAGGTTCGGAGTCGTACATGTTCCGCGACAGATGGTTCCTTATCCTGTCGGCCAGGTCCTTCTTGAAGACGAGAACGGCCTCTGGCACCGTCGCGTTGCTGCTCGAATTGACGTTCACCTGCAGCCTTGACGTGCCGAACATCCTGCTTATGATCGTGCGGTTGACGTTGATGGATGCGATCTTCGAGTAGGGGATCGACCGCTTCATCTTGAAGATCGTGTTCCTCTCGACGATGAGCTCGTTCTCGTTGAACTGAACCGTCGTCCTCCTCCACCTGAGGAACAATATGATCGCGGCGACGCCGAGCAATCCTCCGATGGCCAAGAACGCCTCGATGGGCCTCTCCTCGACGGATACCAACAGGAAGATGACTGCGAAGATCGCGAACCTCATCAGATTCTCGAGGACCACCGACGGATGGAACCTGATCTTCTCCCCGGTCACTTCATTCCCTTTCCTTCAGGATGCTGACGATCTTCTCGTTCAGCCTGTCGGCGATGCTCTCGGCCTCGCTCAGCTCGAGATACTCGATGGAAGAGACGCCCCCGGCCGTCGTGATCGTCACATTGGCGAGTCCGAACATGTTGTTGATCGGCCCCCTCTTGACCTCCACCTGATGTATCCTCTCGATCGGGACGACGGTGTGCCTTATGGTCAATACGCCGCGGAGCACGTCGATGCGGTCCTCGCCGACGTTGTAGCGGTAACGCGCGTAGAACACTATCGGTACGATGGTCAGGTCCACGAGCGCGATGACCGTGATGAGGACGAACAACAGCAGGAGAGGCCAGAACAGCCCTCCGAGCGCGTCGCCGAAGATGATCGTGAGGGAAAGCAAAGCTAGCGAGATCGCGAGGAAGATCAGCGTGCCGACACGCATGGCCGTCTTCACCTTGGGGTGAAGCGCCTTGTAGCCCTCCGAGGTGACGCCCTCCTCGTTGACATCGAATTCCCTGGCCATCGTCCCTTCATCCCCCCATGCACATTAAAGGAATGCCCTTCCGCTCTCCGGGAACGTTCGCGGACGGCGAACGCCAGTCCTCTGCCTGCCCAATAGGTCCCGACATCATGCTATCAGAACTTGAGCCCCGTCAGCTTGCCGTACATGTCGATGTACAGCCTGCTGACCTCCTCGATCATCTTCTCAGGCAGCGCGGGGATGTCCGGCTCCTCGGTCCCGGCCTTCCTGGCCTTCATGAGCTTGTCGTGATATCCGATGTCGCGGTAGTACTGGCGGACCATCTCCTTCGAGAGCTCGACGCATTTGCCCTGCTCGTACATCTTCGCGTCCCACCAGCGGTCCTCGTCCGCCGTGCCGAATGTGTCGACAATCATGAGGCGCCTCTTCTCGTCGTAGGCGAACTCCTTCTTGCCGTCGACATGGATGAGACCGCGCGAACCGGCCTCCTTGGCGATGATGCCGTCGATCCTCGTGATGACATCGAAGACGTGGTCGTACTCCGCCTTCGTCAGGCCGGAGATGCGCATCGCCTCCTCGGTCGTCAGGTTCCTGTCGGTCTCCTCGAGCTTGGTCGTCGTTTCAAAGAACATCTCGGGGAGCTTCTCGCCATAGACGGGGACATGGCCCTTGTCGTAACCTAGCGATCCTGCCGATATCTCCCCAGACCTGATCCTGTCGTTCAAGGAACCGGCGTTGTAGTGCCGGCAGATGAACTCGAGAGGGATCAGGTAGTTGACAGTGCCGTTGTTGAGCTTGCTGTAATCGGGAATGACGTCGACGCGCTTGACCCTCATCCTGTTGCCGGCGACGAGCTGCTTGAAGTCCGTGCGAATTCCGGCCTCCTCGCAAAGCTTGAGCCAGTATGTCGCCGTTCTGCAGAGGGTCTCTCCCTTGAACGGAATATCGGACGGTATGATCTTGTCGAAGACCGAGATGTGGTCCGTGAACTCGAACTCCAGGCTGTCGTCGTCGACTACCCAGACCTTCTTGACCTTACCCTCGCGGTAGAGCTTCATGTTGGCACCGACGCGATAATCGGAATCGTGGATTAATTGTTTTCCTAGGGCGGGGGCCTCAGAGCATCTCCACGCCCTCGTGGACGACGATCCCCTTGTTGGTGATCTGATAGGGCGTGATGTGCCTGGAGTGGCTCGTCCTCCTCATCTTGATGATCCTGAGGGACAGTTGGAGCTCGTTCTTCTCGTGCTTCTCCTCGTACCTGAGCGAGATGACGCCGTCTGAGACGTACTCCACGAGCCCGTCCCTCGAGGCGAGGGGGTTTTCGTCCTTGACCTCGGCCGTCATCAGGCAGGTGACGCCCACCTTCTTGATCATCTGCGAGAGGTTGAACATGTTCGTCCTCCTCTCGTGGTCGGTCTCGAAGAGCATGTTCAGCAGTGAGATCGAATCGATGACTATCCTCGATGCGCCGAACCCCTTGATGAAATCGGGAAGCTCGCTCTTTATGCGAACGATGGTCGACTTTGCGTCGTTCGGCTCCAGCTTGATGACGGCCAGCTTCTGGCCGTCGATGTACGGCTTGAGGTCCCACGCATGGGCCGCCGCGTCCGCGAGTATGGACTCCTGGTCCTCCTCCAATGAGATGTATATGCCCTTCTCGCCTTGGGCCAGGCCTTGGTTCAGGAACTGCAGTCCGAACGTGGTCTTGCCGGTACCGAAGGAACCCATGACCACGAATGTCGCACCCTTGGGCACCCCACCGTCCAGCATGCCGTCCAGCCCCTCCACGCCCGTCTTGACCCTTTCCATGTTATCACGATATCCTTTCTGTATCGATTACGACCAGCCCGCTCTGCGCCGTCACCGTCGTGGCGAACCGCGCCACGCGCTCCTTGTCCAGGTGCGGGAGTATGCTCATGAACTTTTCGACGTGGATGTAACACTGCCTCCGCGACGAGGTGCCGATCTTGTTCCACTCGAACAGCAGCGCCCCGTCCACCGAGTCCATTATCATCCTCTGCTTCTTGTCGTCGACCACGTCCTTTGTCAGCAGCAGGTAGATCACGCCGCCCCATTTCTTGGAGACCCTCTGCATGCCCTTGAGCACGGCGATCAGGTCCTGTACCTCGATCTTCGTCGTCAGCAGGAGGTCCGTCAGGGAATCTATGATGATCATGCTTCCCTTCGCGTTCTCGTCCAGATATGTGACGAGTCCCTCGAGCAGGTTCTCCTCGCCGTTCCCGCCGAACAGCGCGGAAGCGCTCTCGCCGGTCCAGCTCCTCGGGACCAACGTCTGCCTGAAATAACAGCTGGAGAAATCCTTGAAGATCACGTTCCTCGAGAACGAGTCGTAGAAATCGGAGTTGAAGGACATCCTGATCTCCTGGAGGATGTCGTCCTTCGACCTTGAGAAGGTGACGTAGCAGATCTTGTCGGGCATCATCCTCTCCCTCATGTACGAGCCGAGGTAGAACGAGGCGCTCTCGGGATTCTCCTTGACGATGCTGAGCTTCGCCGCGGACGTTATGGCGTATTCGTTCTGACCGGCCCCAAGGTCCCCCAGCAGCAATACGACTGAGCCAGGCGGCATTCCGCCTTTGATTATGCTGTCAAAATCCGCAACGCCCGTCGGTATCCTACCACGTGGATTTCCCATCCCACGACCTTCTCTGGACGATTAAGGGTATATAATGTAGATAATGATTTTCAAGGATCTCTGGCCCTGGAGAAACTCAGGACTCTGTGAGCAACTCCGCCGTCATGGCGATCAGATGCTCGGCCGAGGCTTTTTTGATCTCTTCGCGATCGCCTTCGAATATCTTCTTGCCAGTCACCTTCGTGAGGCCGTTGTCGAACCCGAAGTAGACGAGTCCGACGGGCTTGCCGAACGACTCGCCGGAAGGTCCAGCGATCCCCGTGACGGATATGCCGACCTTGGTGTGGAACAGCTCGCGGACGCCCGAGGCCATCTCGATCGCGCATTCCTCGCTCACGGCGCCGTGCAGCCTCAGCGTCTCTTTCCTGACCCTGAGGATCTCCACCTTCGACTCGTTGGAGTAAGTGGTGACGGCTCCCTCGAAGTAAGCTGACGACCCTGGAACGTTGGTGATCATATCGCCGACGAGACCCCCTGTGAGGCTCTCCGCGACGGAGATCGTCAGCCCCTTTCCCTTAAGAATCCTCCCCAATTCCTGCCCCAGACTCATCGACCTCCCTCCTTGGCTGCGCAGATATGTCCTGAAGCCTCCGGGCCCCGTCTATCTCCTCTATGACGCTCGCCACGGCGTCCGGGACGAGGTGCTTCCATTCTCCCCCAGAGGCTATCCTCCTCCTGATCTCGGTCCCGGAGTATAGCTCGCGGTTGAAGAGGGGCGACGACGACACCTCGTAGCCGCTCTCCTCGAACAGGCGCCTCGTCAGCGGATTGTTCGTGTACACCTTTTGGAAAGGCGGGACCATCGAAACGACGTGCGAGACCCATATCGCATATCTGTTGATATCGACGATCGGCACCAGGAAAAAGCTGTCCAAGCCTTCCTCCCTGAGCACCCTGGAGATCATCAGATGCCTTTCGCCGGCCGTGAACGGGTTGTCGGGCGTGTGGGAATATTGCGCGCTTCCGATGCCTATGATAAGGTCATCGCAGTCCTTCGCGATCTCCTTGACGACCTCGAGGTGACCCTTGTGGAACGGCTGGAACCTGCCGAGGAGCAGGCAGTCGTGGTCCTTCGCCTTCGCTACCATAACGGTACAACATATGCGATTCGTGATAATAATATGATGTGGACGTGATCCGATGCGACGAACGACGACGCGGGATATGGTGCGTTCGATGGAAAAATGGACCCGGCCACGATGACCGGTTGAAAGATGGAAAATGGAAAAGGTTTTCCTTGACGGGGTTCAGTTCACGACAGGTGCTTTCATTGGCAGCGGAACGAGCTTCTCGCCGAGGTCCGCCAGCTTCTTCAGCAGGCTTTCCTTCTTCGGACCGCCTATGAGCGCCAGCTCGAGCACGTCCCTCATCGTCGAGACCGGGATGATCGCAATCTTGCCGATGTACTTCTTGTCCAGCACGACGTCGTTCAGGTTAGCCCTCGGAATGAGGACGGTCTTCAACCCCGATTCGGCGGCAGCCTCGATCTTCGCCGTGACGCCACCGACCGGAAGCACCTGCCCCCTGACGCTGAGGGAGCCGGTCATCGCGAGCGTCTGATCGATCGGGACGCCTTCCAGCGCCGATACGACCGCTGTTGCGATGGATATCGACGCGGAATCGCCCTCGACCCCGTCGTACGTACCGATGAACTGGATGTGCACATCGTGATTGCTGATGTCCTCGCCAGTGTACTTCTTGATGACGGCGGAGACGTTCTGGACGGCCTCCTTGGCTATCTCGCCGAGCTTGCCCGTCGCGATGATGGTGCCGCCGTTCTTCGTCTGGCTAGGCGTTACCTCGGCCACGATCGGAAGGACTATGCCAGATAGTTCGGACATCGAAGAGTCCGAGTTCATCGCGGCCAATCCGTTAACGATACCGATCGCGGAGCCCTCGGTCCCGAACGACTTGTACTCCTTCGTCGCCTTGATGTAGCGGTCGACCACCTGCTGCTCCAGGCTTCTCGCGATCGCCTTCGCGCCGATGACGTGCTCCTGCTTGACGATGTCGGAGTTGTTCTCCTTGGCGAAATCGCCCGAGACGCGAACGAGTCCTCCGAGCTCCCTCAGGCGGAGGGTCAGCTGGCCCCTGCGTCCTGCGCGGCGCTGTGCCTCCTTCAGTATCTCGCCGACGGCCAACTTGTCGAAGTGCGGGATCTTCTTGTCCTTGACGACCTCTTGGGCGACGAAGCGTACGAGCTTCTGTCTGTTCTCCTCGGTGTCGTCCATCGTGGACCTCATGTAGACCTCGTAGCCGTAACCGCGTATGCGGGACCTCAGAGCGGGGTGCATGCCCTTCATGGCGTCCATGTTGCCCGCGCAGACCAATATGAAGTCGCACGGGACCGGTTCGGACTTGACCATTGCGCCGGAAGAGCGCTCGCTCTGACCGGTGATGGAGAACTTGCCCTCCTGAAGCGCCGTCAGCAGCGATTGCTGGGACTCCATGTGGAGCATGTTGATCTCATCTACGAACAGCACGCCCTTGCTCGCCTTGTGGATGGCGCCGACCTCGAGGCGCTCGTGCGCCGGGGTCTCAAGCCCTCCGCTCTGGAAGGGATCGTGCTTGACATCGCCCAGCAATGCGCCTGCATGCGCTCCGGTCGCGTCTATGAAAGGCGAGGGGTCCTTTTCGTCATGACTTATCAGCAGCTTCGGGACATTGTAGTTCTCCTGGCGCTGGCCAGTGTATCGGGTCGCAAAGAATATCAATGCGGCCGCAACGATACCGATGAGCAGCATATCGACGCTCTGATACGTTATGAACAGAACGATCGAGAGGATGACGACGGCCATTATGATGAAAGACACCATCGACGTCTTCTGCTGCTTGCGCTTCATGGCCTCGGCCTTCTGCGCGTTCACTATGCCCTTTCCCTTACCGGCCGGGACAGTTCGTATCCTAGGCTCGTTTCCGTCCTCGGGATTGTGGTACGCTATGACGTCCTGCATCTCCCCCTTCGGGAGATAATCGGTCATAGATTTGGCAAGCATTGACTTGCCCGTACCTGGCTCACCGATGAGCATGACATGACGCTTCTGTTCTGCCGCCTTCCTTATGACGGTCACCGCAGCGTCCTGCCCGATCACCTGGTCGGAGAGCTTTTCCGGGATCTTTATGTCGGCGGTGGAGCTGAACGTCTGCGTCTGGATCCAATCGTCCACGTCAGCGATCTGCTCCTCCTTCTTCGTCTCATCGACCATAGTTCATTCCTGCTTCCATACTGTTGCGTTCACTGATATCGACTCATAGAAGCACATCTAAATAAGGTTATCCCTTTTTTCAGAGCGTTTTTCAAAGCTAGCCAGCATGTTTAGTGCCTATATAGGGGAGCAAGGTCCGTTCTCTGTCCTAGTAAGGCAATCGCAACAATCATAGGCTATGGAGTCATCAGTGTCCCTCATCATGAAGGTCGAAGAACTGAACCTGCCGGCTGGTGTCGCCGAAGTTCTCATCGCGGACGGGATCAACGAGCTCTATCCCCCTCAGGAGAAGGCCGTGCCCATCGCCCTTTCGGGCAAGAACCTTGTCGTCGCGGTCCCGACGGCCTCGGGCAAATCGCTCATAGGTTACCTGGCGGCCACGAGGCACGTGCTCGAGAAGGGAGGGAAGGTCATGTACATCGTTCCTCTCAGGGCTTTGGCGGCGGAGAAGTTCGACGACCTGAAGAAGTTCGAACCCCTCGGCATCAAGGTCAGCATGTCGGTCGGGGACTACGACGAGCCGGACAAGCATCTGAGGAACGCGGACGTCATCGTCGCCACATCGGAGAAGGCCGATTCGCTCCTGCGCCACCGCGGGGAATGGCTCTCCTCGATCTCGCTGGTCGTGGCGGACGAGGTGCATCTGATCAACGACCCTGGGCGTGGTCCGACCCTGGAGGTCACACTGGCCAAGTTCAGACGTTACAATCCGGGCATACAGATCATCGCGCTGTCGGCGACCGTCGGCAACTCCAAGGAGCTGGCGAAATGGCTGGGCGCAGAGCATATATCGAGCAAGTGGAGGCCGGTTAAGCTCAAGGAGGGCGTGTACAGCGACGAGATCGTAAGGTTCACCGACAACACGAAGAGGAAGGTCCCGCACGACGAGGACCCTGTCTGGAGCCTGATCAAGGACTCGCTGACCGGCGGAGGGCAGTGCCTCGTCTTCGTGAACACGAGGAAGTCCACCGAATCGCTTGCGGCCAAGTACTCGAAGCTGATGAAGGACTTCGCGGCGACGGCCCCCGAGGAGAGCGACCTGAAGGACATCGACGGGGAGGTCGAGCACACGTCCATGGCAAGGTCGCTGAAGGCCTGCCTGAAGAAGGGCATCGCGTTCCACCACGCCGGCCTGACCAACGACCAGCGCAGGTACGTCGAGTCCAATTTCAAGAAGGGCATGATCAAGGTCATCATAGCGACCCCGACCCTGGCCGCGGGGATCAATCTCCCGGCGAGAAGGGTCATAATTCGGGACGTCTACAGGTTCGAGGATGGAGGCAACGTCCCCATCCCCGTCATGGAGATCAAGCAGATGTGCGGCCGTGCCGGACGACCGAGGTACGACACGGAGGGCGAGGCTATCGTCGTCGCGAAGAACGAGGACAATGCCAGCTTCATCTTCGACAACTACCTTCTCGCGGACTCGGAGGACATATTTTCGAAGCTGGGGCAGGAGACCGTGCTCAGGAGCCATGTCCTCTCGAGCATAGCGACCGAGACGGTCGGTTCGTGGAAGACGCTCATGGAGTTCCTCTCCTCGACGTTCTTCGCGTTCCAATCGGACCTGGCCCAGATCGAGGAGATCACCAAGGGCATCATAACGTTCCTCGAGAAGGAAGGCATGATCGCGGTCGACGGGGACGACTACAGGGCGACGTTCTTCGGCCAGAGGATAAGCGACATGTACATCGACCCTCTCACGGCCGTCAAGCTCCGGGACTCCCTGAAACGGTACGAGCGCGGCATGGGGTACTTCGGGTTCCTGCACGCGGTATGCGCCACGCCAGACATGAGGAACATATACATCAAGCGCAACGACGGGGAATGGCTAGAGGACACCGTCATGAAGAGGTCGAAGGACCTGCTGTGCGACATCCCCGAGGACGACGAGTACGAGTTCTTCCTATCGGAGTTCAAGACGGCGATGACCCTCGATGAGTGGATCAACGAGACCGATGAGGAGAAGATCCTCGACGTCATGGGGATCGGCCCGGGAGACCTCCGAAGCAAGGTCGACCTGGCGAAATGGCTCATCTATTCGATGAGGGAGATGTCGAACCTTTTCAACAAGGAGGCCTACCCGCCGCTCACGGACCTGATGAAGAGGATGGAGCATGGCGTTAGGCAGGAGCTCCTGGGCCTGGTCAGTCTTCGCGGCATCGGCAGGGTCAGGGCGAGATCGCTGTACTCCAAGGGCTTCACCGACGTAGACAAGATATCGAAGGCCGATCTGAGAACGCTCGCCTCGGTCATCGGCATAGGCGACACGATGGCGAAAAGGCTGAAGGAGCAGGTGGGCGGTCCGATGGAGCCTTCCGAGGACCCCGTCCTGGAGGAGGCCGTCCCGGCGGAGGACAATGCCAGCAACCTCCGCGCTCCCTCGAAGAAGAAGGGGCCGAAGCAGATGACCTTCGACAGCTTCTAGAAGTCCGATATGGCCCTCGTCACATAGAAGTCGTTGTCCTTGTAGTAGAACGAGTAGTACGTGCTGGAATGGTCCGTCTCCCTCATCTTGACGCACCTGAGCCTGCGCTGCACGTCAGTATCGCCGACCTCGACCATCTTGAGGTGCACGATACCGTCGGCGAGGAAGTCCTCGTCCCTGCCGCCATAGTATGAGAAGGCTCCGACGGGCATCTCGCTGATGATGAGCGTCGTGAGCTCCATGCTCTTGAGCCATTCGAACAGCCGGAAGATGTTCTCCCTAGGTTCCGTGAACTTGGCGATGAGGTTGAGGGCCCCTAAGGAATCGATGACGAGCAGCTCGTAGCCCATCCTCTTCTTCGATTCCTCGATGGCGTACTTGAACGTGTCCATCCAGTCCGATCCCTCGGTCTTGAGGCGCAATTGGCCTAGGTCGAGTATCTCCACCTTGCCCTTCGTGCTGTTGCCGAACCCGAGGTTGTGCATCTGGCGCATGAGGCTCTGTTTGCTCTGCTCCAGAGAGATGTACATTCCCGAGATGTCGTTGTTGAGGGCGTTCCGATATAGAAGATGGTACGCTATGGACGATTTCATCGTACCAGCGGTGCCCGCGATGAGCACGACGTTCCCTTCAGGTATTCCGCCAGAGATGTTCTCGTCAAAACCGTGGATGTAGGTTTTGTAGCGTTTTCGCTGTTCCATCTATCGTCCCCAAGATATCAAGCAATGCATTTGCGACGGTATAAGGCTTAGCCATGCTCACGCGCCTATCGCCCTGAGCACCGAGGAGGTGTCCGCCTTCGAATGGATTATCGCCTCGCATGACCTCATCACCGTGTCCGGGTCCTTCAGCACGTGGCCCGTGCAGACGCAGACGACCCTTTCGTCACCGTCGATCTCGCCCATCTCCCTCAGCTTCGCCAGACCGGCGATGCTCGTGGCGGATGCCGGCTCCACTCCGATCCCCTCGAGGCGGCCGAGCAGGCGCTGCGCGGCGAGTATCTCCTCGTCGGTGACATCGATGGCCGTCCCTCCGGTCTCGTAGATCGCCTTCAGGGCCTTCTTGCCGGACGCTGGATTTCCGATCCTGATCGCGGTGGCGATCGTCTCTGGATTGTCCTCGGGGACGAAGTCCCTCTGGCCTGAACGGAACGCCCTGACGATCGGCGCCGAGCCCGAAGCCTGGATCCCGGTCATCTTCGGTATCCTGTCGATCCATCCCATCTCCTTCCACTCGACGAATCCCTTGTAGATCGCCCAGATGTTGGCCGCGTTGCCGACCGGAAGGATGATCCTGTCGGGGACCTTGAAATCGAGCTGGTCCAAGACCTCGAACGCGATGGTCTTCTGCCCCTCGGGCCTGAACGGATTGATCGAGTTGAGAACGTACAGATGTCCTGCGGCCCCCATCTCGCGAATGATCTTGAGCGCGTCGTCGAAGTTTCCGTCGATCATGACGACCTTGGCCCCGTAGAACATGGCCTGGGCCAATTTGCCTGCGGCGACCTTGCCGGACGGAAGAAGGACGACGCATCCGAGCCTCGCCTTGGCAGCATAGGCAGCCAGCGAAGCGGAGGTGTTGCCGGTCGACGCGCAGCCGACGATCTTGCAGCCCAGCTCGACCGCCCTGGAAACGCCGACCGTCATGCCCCTGTCCTTGAACGAACCGGTCGGGTTCGCCCCTTCGAACTTGACCATGACGTCCTTGATCTTGACGAGATCGGCCAGAGCCTTGCATTTGTACAGCGGGGTCGCCCCTTCCTGGAGGGAGACCGCCTTGGTCGCATCGACCGGCAGGAACGGAGCGTATCGCCAAACCCCGAGAGGCCTGGACCTGAGCTCGATCGGAGACCTTTCCTTGATCGCACCGAGGTCCATGTCGACCGTCAACCTTCCACCGCATGTGGGGCAGCTGTCGACGAACGGGTCCTCGACCGTGCGTCCGCACTCGAAGCAACTTATCCCGAAGCTCATTTGGATTCCTTCCTAGCGCCCTCGCCCCAGGTCGTGACCCAGCAGAGGCACTCGACGCCCCTGCTCTCATAGAAGTTCTGGATGGCGTCGCCGATGGCGTTGCCTTCGACCTTGTCGAGGTCGTACAGCGAGCAAATGCACGGTCCGGACCCCCCGAGGAACGAAGCGAACGCACCGGCCTTCATCGTCACTTCCTCCGCCTCCTTCAAGTGAGGGATGAGCGGCGCCCGGACCGGCTCGACTATCTTGTCCTGGACGCTCCTGGCCATCAATTGGAGGTCCCCTGCGGCCATCCCCGCCACGAACGAGGACGCCTGACCCATCTGGAAGATGAAGTCCTTCATGTCCACGTTCTTTGGCAGGACCTTCCTCGCCTCCTTGGTGGCGACCGCGAAGGCCGGGAGCGCGGCGACTATTCCGAGGTTCTTCGGCGGATTGACCCTGACGATCTCGAGCGGGTCGTACGAGCGGATGATCGTGAAACCGCCGTAGAGAGACGGTCCGCAATTGTCCGCATGGAAGCTCCCCGATGACGCCTCCTCCCCCTTGGCCGCCGCATAGAGCAGCTTCTCCATCGGCAATGGCTTCGCGAGGAAATGATTGGCTGCGAACGCCCCGCCAGCAGCACCAGCTCCGGAGGACCCCATGCCGCTGCACGGCCTGATGCCCTTCTTGATCGTGATCGTGAGCCCGAAGTCGGCGCCTCCCATCTCGAGGACCTTGGCCGCCGCTACCGAGGCCGTGTTCTTGGTATGCTCGAGCGTGATCGCATGAGCACCCATGCCCTCTATCTTCTCGACACGGACCCCCAGCTCGCTCGTCATCTTCGCTTCAATCAGGTCGAACGGATCCATCAGGGCAATTCCGAAAACATCGAAACCTGCGCCTAGGTTCGCGATCGTGGATGGGGCTCTGACGGTTACGCGGTCGGATGACATGTTGGTGACCCTCCTGAAAATCGATTTCCAATTCTGGATGACCTCAAAATCGCTACGGGCCTTTAAACCTTTGCTATAAGGGTCCACTGGCATCGTAGGAATCCGCAGGACAATGGATTTATAGTGCCAGTGCCCGTTTCGATGCAATGCGCAAGTTCGACCTTACCGGTGCGGCAGGGACCATAGAGGAACCGATGACGTTCATCAAGGAGGTCCAATCCGACCTGGGGAAGGAAACGCTTTGCCTCGATGCGGACATGGTCTGCGGTCAAGAGCATATCGAATCCGCGGTCATGCACGCCGAGAGGGCGTTCAACTACGGCACCAATTCCTCGGATTCATTCGCAGTCGAGGTCATGCTATACGCTTCTGGGGAGAGGCAGCTATCGAAGGCGATGGCGAAGATGGGCGTGAAGAAGGGCGACGTCAACGTCGTCATCGTCTCGTTCGAAGGGGAATCGACGGACGAGATGGTCGTGAAGTGGGGACTTAGGCCAGAACCCCGTGCGGCGGCGTTCTCGGTCGCCAAGGCCATGAACTTCGGGATAGGGCAGACCGAGGCTAATTCCGTTCCGTCGGACATGCTACAAGACCTCGTCCTGGAGAGGGTCGCTTTCGTGGACGTCATCAAAAGATGAAAATATGTTCTCTGGCAGATGAACTTAGATAAGAAGACGATTAATATTCAATAAGGAATATCTATCATAAGATGATTTGGACCGTTAAGGTGGTAGCTAGCTTTGCCTGATGACTTCATGAAACAGCTCCAGCTTTCCAAGCAGATCGAGCAGAAAGCGAGGGAGGCGACGAAGAACCGCAAGCTGGCGGAGGAAAGGCTGGCAGAGGCCGAGGCTGAGCTCGATAAGGTTAAAGGCAAGGCGGGGAACGCCACCGAGGCGGAGGAACTGCTGTCAAAGGCCAACACCGCCTTCAAGGACAAGGATTACAAGAACAGCCAATCGCTCGCAGAGGACAGCATCGCCGCCTCGAGAGCAAGATTGGTGAACTGGATCGAGGGCAGGTTCGGCTCCACCAGGGAGATCATATCCGTCATGCAGGACATGGGAGCGGACGTCACCAAGGCGTCGGAGGTGCTCTCCAGGATCTCCGGGGCGCTCGGGAAGGGGGACGTGGATGACGCAATGCTCCTCACGTCGGAAGCTTCTGTGCTGGCGGAATCGCTGGCCCATGGAACGATAGAGCCGCTGATCGCAGAGTCCAGAGCCGAGCTCGAGGCGCTCGGGAAGGTCCCGATCGACGTCAGGAAGGAATTGGAGGGCGTTGAGAGGGCGGAGAAGGCGCTCAACGAGCTAAGGTTCATAGATTCCGTCAACGACCTTCATCTGGGCAACAGTTCGCTGAGGGCCAAGTTCGAGAAGGTCGTCCGCAAAAAGGTCGAATACGTCAAAGCGATACAGGCGCTCGGCGCCGGGACCCACGCTGACGTCGCATTGGCCAACAGCATGCTGGAAGATGCCATACACCACATGGAGGCACATGATGTAGAGGCGTCCCTGAAGAGCATCGCCCAAGCGGAGACCGTTGCCAAGGATGCGGTCAGGAAAGGGATCGATGACCTGCTCTTCTCGCTCTCGGCTAGGGTCACTAAGATCGAAAAGGTCGGCACCAGGGCGAACGATATCTCCAAGGAGATAGACAAGGCCAAGGGGACGCTCGAGTCGGGAAACCTGGAAAAGGCGAGGGAGGAGGCCGCAAGAGCGGAATCCTTGCTCAGGGACAGGGAGATCGCGGTCGTCACGGACGCGTTCTCCGAGCACAAGGTCAAGCTTAGGATCGCAAGGATCATGAGGATCGACCTCCGCTCGGTGGCGTCCGAGATGGATGCGGCAAGGGAGGCGATCTCTCATGGGGATCTGGAGAGCGCCCTGAAGAGCACCGTGAAGGCCGGGGATGAGCTCGGGAAGAGCATGCACGGATATCAGGGGGCGGTCTCCATGTTGGTCGAGCTCAAGAACGCGCTCTCCAAGGCCGAATATCTGAACATCGATGTCTCGAAGGCGCAGAGGACCGCGTCGTTGGCGAGGAAGGCCTCGCTGCAGAGGGACTTCCAAGGGTCCGCGGCGTTGCTGACCGAATCCACAAATGACGTCCATGCGAGCATCCAGGCCTATTACGGAAGGAAGGTCATCGACATCGAGATAGACATCGCCCAGGCGCTGAGGATGCAAGGAGATGTCACGCTCGAGTCCGAGGAGCTCGACAACATCGTTTCGAAGATCAAGTCCAGGGAGTACGATGTGATCGATGATGAGCTGACCAAGCTGTCGGAGAGCGTGGACCTGCTCATAAGGGACATCGCCGAAAGGGCCATCGAAGAGTCGAGGACGGTGCTCGAAGAATATGATGGACCGACCGACAAGACGGGGCCGATGCATACGATCGTCGAAGCGGAAACCGCGATGACCGGGTCCAGGTTCAGCGAGGCCTATGAGAAGGCGCTCGCAGCGGTCTCCATGCTCAAGAGGGAGGAGGGGGACCTCGTCGAATCGAGGTTCGCGCTCGCGGACAGGCTCCTTGCGATAATGAAGGAGCTGGACTGCGACAGCGTCATGCTTACGGGCAAGCTCTCTAAGGCGAAGGACCTCAGCGCCACAGGGGACCCGGCAGGCGCTGTCCGGCTCGCCGACGAGGTCGTGCACTATTCCACATCGATAATCAAGGACGACCTCCAGAAGCAGATGGTCAAGGTCAGGAAGACCATATCCATCGCGAAGAGGAAGGGCGTCGACGTGTCAGGCCCCGATCGGACGATGAAGGAAGCGTACGATCTGCTGTCGCAGGATAAGATCGAAGCCGCCTATGAGATGATGCAGAACGGCTTGGACAGTCTGAAGGAGCAGAACCGCCTCCACAACGAGGCGTACGACCTCATAGCCGATGTCAGATTGCTGATCAACGAGGCCTACATGAAGGGCATCGATGTCACCAGGACCGAGACCCGTCTCGAAGGAGCGCAATCATCGTTCGAATCCGGCAAGTATGTGGATGCTATCAATGCCGCCAGGCTTGCCCATCATGATGTCGAGAGCAAGGCGGCGCCGCTCATCCTGCCAAGGCTCATATCGGAATGCAAGGACATCTTGTCGCTCGGCCGCATGATGAGGGTGAACACCACCAAGGCGGAGAACATGCTCGATGTCGCCGAACGGCTGCATGCCAGCGGGGACCACCTGAAGGCCTTGGCGACGGTCAAGGAGGCGAAGGACCTGGTCATGGCCTTGATGGCCGACTCATTGTCTAGGGACATCGCAGCGGCTCGCGCGACGCTCGAGAACGACGCCGAGTCTGGCAAGGACATCGCATCGATAGAGCTCATGATCGAGAAGGCGGACGGCCTCCTCGCTGACAGGCAGTATAACGATTCCTGGAGGATCATGGAGCTGGTGAAGTCCGAGCTCGACCAGGCGACGTTCGTAGACACGAGGGCACTGGACTACATCGGGCAGGCCGAGGAGGGCCTCGAGGACCTTACTGAACTTGGCCTCGATGCCATCACGGCAAAGGAGGTACTGAAGCAGGCGAGGTTGTTCCAGAAGCAGGGCAACTCCATGCTGGCCACTGAGCTGGCCAAGAAGGCGTTCCTCATAGCCGCGGAATCGGCCGAGGTGATAATCGAGGAGAGGATCACGAAGGCCGAGGAGAAGGCGCAGCTCAACGAGATGGCAAGCCCGGAGATGTCCTCCGTGATCAACATCAGGCAGAGCATACGCAACGCGATCTCACAGCATCATTTCAAGGACGCGATGTCCATCCTGCCTTCCCTCGAGAGGGAGCTGGACGAGGCTGCGAACAACCGGGAGCTGGCCAACCAGGCGATCGCTCATGCCGATGTAAGGATGAGCGAGGCGTCCGGGGATGGATCGCTGCCCCCTTCGTTCGTCGAGCTGCTCGCCAGATCGAAGATGGCCCTGTCAGAAGGCTCGTTCATAGAGGCAAGGGCGCTCGCGGAAAGGTTCCAGCTGGAACTATCCTCGCTGAAGACGATGAAGGAGACGAGGATGAAGGAGATCCAGTCCATAAGGGAGGACCTGTCCTACCTCAGCGAGGATGACAAGAGGGACGCCGTGGTCAAGATGGTCGACGCGGCCGATGATTTCCTGTCGAAGCTGGACCTTGAGAGGACGTCTCTCCACCTGAGAAGGGCGAGGGCAGCGCTCGTCGAGGCGACGGGAAGTGAGGTCGGCAGGCGTTTCGAGGACCTCCTCCAACTCTACAAGATCATGGACCAGTTCGGGATACCGAAGCCGCCCCAGGAGAGGTTGAACGGGCAGATGAAGATGAACGAGCTCAGGCCCAAGGACCTGGAGAAGCTCAGGGGCGAGGTCGCCGTCGTCATCGCCGCCGCTACAGCGGGTCTCAACGATCATCTGAAGGGCGTGAGACTTAAGGTAGATACGGCCGGGAAGCAAGGAAGGCCCGTCACGGCGAGCGTCCAGCTCTTGGACAAAGCATCGGCGCTCATATCAGGGGAGAAGTTCCCCGAGGCCATAGAGGCGATGAAGGACGCCGAGAGGTTCATCGGCGTGTCGGACGAGGTGCTGGTAAAGTTCGCCTCCGGTCGGAACGAGCTCGACGGCGTGATGAACAAGATGAGGGAGGCGGGGATCGACGTCGAGGAGATGTCCAGCAGGCTATCGGACCTGGAGAGGTCGTTGCCCGAAGACCCGGAGGCCTCGATGAAGGGGCTCACCGAGGTCGGCAACGGCATCGTGTCCAAGCTCGAGAGAGGCAGGCCGTTCATAGACGTCAACGTCGATCTCCTGGAGCAGCCCAATGTAGGGATCTGGACCAAGACGCTGATCAAGCTGCTGAACAACGGCGGTTCGAAGGCCAAAAGCATAAGTGTCGATATCGGCAGGGAGATCGATGTCAGGGGGACCTCCGTCATCAGCGAGCTCCCTGCTGGCGAATCGACGTTCATGCGCATCGAGATAATGCCGCGGACGAGGGACAACGTCACCGTGAAGCTCACGGCCAGATGCGAGTCCGACATCGATCACAAGGGCCTCGCCTTCGAATCGGAGTTCGAGGTCAAGCCCAAGCCCTTGAGGTCCGAGCGCAAGACGATAAAATGAAAAGGACCTTAAATGGTTTGGATCAGGCTGGCACGAACTTGTATCCGTAGTGGATGACCCCGCCAGGACCTTCCTCCCCGATCTTGCGCAGCGTCGCCTTGACCTTCATGCCGATCGCGACCTCGCAGCACTCGCAGTCGATGATCTGGGCCGTGAGCATGACGCCCTCGGCCATCTTGATGATCGCTATGACGTACGGCTTCTGCATCTCGAAGGCCAATGGCGCGTCGTAAACTACGCTGAACGAGTACACCTCTCCATGGCCGGAAAGGTGTATCTTCTCCATCTTGCCCATTGACTTTCTGTGACATACGGGGCATACGTTCCTCGGCGGGAACGTGACCTTCCCGCAGTTGCCGCACTTGGTCGCTATGAGGTTGTACCTCGTGGCATTGTCCCTCCAGAACCTAGCGGTCGTCATCACTGCACCCCCAGGATATGGACCACCGCGGTCGCTCCTGTGCCGCCGACGTTCTGCGCCAACGCATACTTCGCGCCTCCCACCTGTCTCTTGCCGGCCTGCCCTCTCAGCTGCTGGACCAGCTCGACGATCTGCGCGACGCCCGTCGCTCCCAGCGGATCGCCGCGCGCCTTGAGGCCCCCGGACGTGTTGATGGCGATGCTTCCTCCGATCGCCGTCTGTCCGTCCTCGGTCGCCTTGCCGCCCTGACCTTTCTCGAAGAAGCCCAGGTCCTCGATCGCCAATATCTCTGATATGGTGAAGTCGTCGTGAACCTCTGCGATCTGAACGTCCTTAGACGCTATTCCCGCCTGCCTGTACGCGTTCATGGCAGCGAACTTGGTCGCCTCGAAAGTGCAGATGTCGCTTCTGCTGTGAAGCGCCAACGTGTCCGACGCCTGAGCGGAGGCTAGGATCCTGATCGGAGCGTCCGTGTACTTCCTTGCCATGTCCATCGGGCAAAGGATGACCGCCGCCGCTCCATCGGAGATCGGAGCGCAGTCGAACACCCCCAGAGGGTCCGCCACCATGCCCGACCTCAGCACCGTCTTGAGATCGATCTCCTTCTGGAACTGGGCATTCGGGTTGAGCGCGCCGTGCCTGTGGTTCTTCACCGCCACCTGCGCAATCTGTTCCCTCGTCGTCCCATATTGGAACATGTGCCTTCTCGCTATCATCGCATGGAGGGAGGGCGACGTTGCGCCGAAGACGCTCTCCCACTGCTGGTCCGCCGCGGACGACTGGATCGCGTTGGAGGCCGCGTCGCCGACGTCGGTCATCTTCTCCGCTCCTCCGACGACGATAATATCGTGCATACCCGACGCGACGGCCATATAGGCCTGTCTCACCGCCAGCCCGCCCGACGCGCCTGCGGCCTCGACCCTGGTCGCGGGGATATGGTCCCTCGCCAGCCCCGAATAGTCCGCGATGAGCGCCGCGATATGCTCCTGCTCGATGTAACGCCCGGCAGACATGTTACCGACATACAAAGCGTCGATATCCTCCGCCGTAAGCTTGGCGTCCTGCATGGCCATTAGCCCTGCCTGGATGCCTATCTCCCTGAAGGACATCTCCCACGTCTCGCCGAACTTGGTGATGCCGATCCCGACTATCGCCACCTCTCTCATTCGCCACCCTCCTTCATGCGAATCTTGCCGCGATACTTGGCATACGTCGCATAGTCGATGAACTTGGTCTTCTCCATGAGCTGCTTCACCGTCGGTCCCGCGTCCCTTCGGTACTTGGCCATGTTCTCCGTGACCGTTATGTCGAACCCGTCGCATCCCGCGCCCGACCCATAGGCGATGGCGAACACCCTGTCGCCCGGGACCGTGTTGTCGAGGATCGCTGCGAGCCCGAGCGGCACCGCACCGCTATAGGTGTTGCCGATCTGCGGGGTAAGAAGACCGTACTCGATCTGCTTGTCATTGAACCCTAGCTGCTTGGCCACCCTCGTCGGGAACTTACCGTTCGGCTGATGGAACACAGCGTATGTGTAATCAGACGGCTTGGTTCCCATCCTCTCCATGAGGCCTATCGAGCACGACGTGACGTGCTTGAAGTACGCCGGTTCTCCTGTGAACCTCCCTCCGTGCGAAGGATAGGGCTGCCCCTCCCTGCGCCAGAAGTCGGGCGTGTCCGTTGTGAAAGAGTATGTGCCGTTGATCCGAGCTATGACGTTCTCGCTTCCGATGAGGTATGCCGCCCCTCCGGCCGACGCTGAGAACTCCAACGCATCTCCGGGCGCGCCTTGAGAGGTGTCCGCCCCTATGGCCACGCCGTAGCGGACCATACCTGAGCCGACGAGACCCATGCACATCTGTATGCCGGCCGTCCCGGCCTTGCATGCGAACTCGATGTCCGCGATGGTCATGTTCGGCGATGCTTCGATCGCCTCTGCCACGATCGTCCCCGATGGCTTCACCGCGTACGGGTGAGATTCGGAGCCGACGTATAACGCGCCGATGTCCTTAGGGCTCACGTCGCAGCGCCTCATCATGCTCCGCGCTGCCTCGATGGATATCGTGACGACATCCTCGTCCGGCGCAGGCACGGATTTGCTGCTGATCATCAGTCCCTTGCCCATAGCCTCACCGTCCGTGCCCCACACCCTCCCGATCTCCTGCGGGGCGATGCGGAAACGAGGCACGTAGGCGCCATAGCTTACAATTCCGACTTCCATGTCAAAACACTCCCATCTAGATGCTCTCCAGGCGATCGACTAGCGCCTGGGTGTGCACCTGGGTCTTCACGAGCGGAAGGTTCTCGAGCGTCGCGAGCCTGATCGCCAGGTCATCGACGTGCTCAGGCCGCTGATAAACGACGAGCGCGGGTTTCAGAGGATGCGCCCTGATCGCGATCATCGGCGACCTGCCGAACTTCACCCCTGTGAATATCAATGCGCGCTCGCTGCTCCATCCGTATATCTTGAGGTAGTCCATCGAGTTCAGGGACATGATCGCCTTCATCGAATCGATGACCGTGAACCCATGAATATCCTGGTCGAGGCTGATGCCTTTGGTGAGCTCCTCCGCCTCGATTATGTCAACGAACTCGGCCGCCGACATGCTGGAGTTGAACTCCTTGATCGAGATGATGCAGTCGTGCTTCTCACCGAGGTCGTACCTCTTGAGCACCTTCGAGCCTCTGCTCTCATCGAGGTCCAGAAAGCCATCGACGATGCGGCGGATGATCATGATGCCTGGCGATTTCCTCCGTCCAGACTCGTAGTCACTAATGACGGAGGGCGAGATGGCAAGGTGCCTCGCAAGGTCCTGCTGAGAGATACCGAACTCCTCTCTCCATTTGCGGATCGTTTTTCCGGCCTCTGCCGAAAGCACGATCTCACCGGCTATCTTCTCCCGCAGCTGTTCGCGCATGTTCCCTGTTATTTTGTGTCGTTATATAAATTTGTCGAATATCATAATCGACATATTACGATTTACGCATCAAAAAATATTAAGCTGGACGATCAAAGATGATTAGCGACATTAGGAAGAAGGTCATCGCGTGACTTCGAGCATCGTCGATGGAGGGAAGCAGCATGGAGCAACGATCGGCCCATCTCTCAGATCGATCACCATGTTAGATTGTCCTTCCCTTCAAGTGCAGAGGATAGCTTTTTAATACAGTTCTCCATTTGCCCTCCCACTACCATATGGGACTGTGGGGTAGCTTGGTCCATCCTAGATGGTTCGGGACCATTTGACTCCCGTTCAAATCGGGACAGTCCCACCATTCCTTCTCTTCATTCCTTTGATATCGCAGAGCGCTCTCTGTCGATGAAGCATCTCCTGCCCCTCGTTAGGAACCATGCCTGAAGGAACAGTACCCATCCGGCCAGGCTCAATAGGAGACTAACGACCCATCCCCATGAGGCGTCCGTCATCGGGTCCATGCCGTTGCCGGAGAAGCTCACCGCGAGGAACAACGGCAGAGCCATGGCCATGATCCTCAACATGACCCTGCGGTCCTCAATGGCCCAGGGGATCATCAGGGCGACAGGCATCAGGAAGAAAACGAAGAGTATCTTCGGATAGAAAAGGAAGAAGGCCACCATGACGAACAGCGAACCTTCCCATAGCGTCAGCTTCCACCTGTACGCGAGGTAGGTCGAACCGAAGATCGCGCCGAGGGTCATCGCGACACCCCCCCATCCGGGTATGTCGAGGCCCGACTGCTTGAGGAAGTGCCATGGGCTGATGCTGGACCCCCCTGTCGGATAGTCCGGGTTGCCAAGCAGATAGTATCTGGGGAAATTCAGGAACTCCTCCGGGGCAAGGATCAGGAACGGGACCACGAAGGCGACCCCGATCAACATCACGGTCGACAGAAGCCGGGTCCTGTCCTTACCCGTGCCTGCGCGGATGAGCATCCATGGGAACACAAGGACGTTGAACAGCTTTGACAACGCGCCTATAGCGACGCCGAAGGCCGAAGCGGTCACCTTGTTGTTCAGCAGGAGGAGCAGAGGGAGAAGGAAGAATAGAAGCGTTATCGCCTCGTCCTGCGCCCCCATCGGTATCTCGATGATGCCGAACGGAAGGCAGAAGTAGAGCAGCCCAGACAGGAACGCCAATCGGTCATCGAACCTGCGGAGCCCATAGTAGATTGCGCACGCCGTCAACACGCTGAATGCGCTGAAATAAAGCTGGTATATCCAGATGTCTCCCCCGAGCGCCTGCGGTATCACGAAGAGGTACATGATCAGAGGGGGAGATTCCGAATGGAAGTCCCTGTAAGGGATCTGGCCATCCAGGATCGCCTGGGCCCTCTCGCGGTATGCTGAAAGGTCCTCGGGGTAGCCGATGACGTCCCCGAAGTAAGGCCTCAGGACGAAATTGTCCAACAGGATGAGCGACAAGTAAAAGATGAAGCCGATGACGGCGAGCGTCGCGACCTTCTCCCCGAGAGGCTTCGCTAACGTTCTGTCCAACCAAGGCCATGAAGCCGGCCATCTCGCCGTCCCGTCTTCCCCCGCGCTCATCATCGCACCGCATCGGCGAACGGACGTGCCAGTCGTAGGACCGAACCGCCCGTCTTCGACCATCCAGATATCCCTCGGGGATATATATTCCATCTTCGGGCGAAAGCCCTTCATGGTCCCGGACCGATACCAGCTCGGCCCAAATGCCGGAGATGGACCCTGCGAAGAGGATGTTCCATATCAGGGACGACTTCGCAAAGCGCTCGAGCTCTTACGAGGCGGACATCGTCAATATCGTCCCGAACTATCTGTACATGCTCGAGGCGGCGGTCGGTTCGATACCGTTCGATGTATCAGCTGCCATCAAGACGGTCGACCTCGGGACAGGGACAGGTTCGCTCGCGATCAGGGTGAAGGACAGGTTCCCTAACTGCCACCTCCTCTGCGTGGACATGACCGAGGGGATGCTGAACATGGCACGGGAGAGGTTCAGCGGCCTGGACGGGATCGAGTTCCTGCAGAAGGATTTCTACGAACTTGCCCTTCCGCCAGAGCGAGACCTCGTCGTCTCCTCGCTGGCTTTGCGCCATCTCATAACAGATGACGACAAGAGGACATTCTACCGGAAGATATGCGAATGCCTTAGACCCGAAGGCGTCTTCGTGAATGCGGACGCGGTCCTGTCCGCCGATGACGATATCGAGGCACTCTACGAGCGCAAGTGGCGGAAGTTCATGCTTGACAACCTGAACGAAAAGGAGGTCGATGACGCGTTCGAACGATACAGGAGGGAGGACTCGCTCCCTTACCTCCACGACGAACTGAAGTGGCTCTCGGAGGCGGGCTTCTCGAAGGTGGACGTCATATGGAAGGACCACATGGGCGCCGTGCGCTGGGCAAGGAAATGAACGTCGTCTTAAATCGCATGTTTCAATAGGCGGCACGCGTTTCCGGTTGCATGCGCGTCGCCATTCTCGTCTATGACACCTGCGCCCAGTTCGAGGTCGTCCTCGCATCGCTGTTCATCGGTCGAAAACATGAGATCGTCACCGTAGGCCTAGATGACAGGGCGGTCACGAGCATGGAGGGTTTCCTCCTCAAGCCGCATATGCTACTGGAGGACCTAGCCCCCGATTCGATAGGCGCGTTCATAGTTCCGGGCGGGCAGCCCGACACCATCAAGGGGAACCTCATCCTGGGCAAGAAACTGAGGTCCTTCAACGACAGGAAGGTCCTCATCGCGGCCATCTGCGGCGCGCCCTGCCATCTCGGGATCGCCGGCCTTCTGAAGGACAGGAGGTTCACGAGCTCCGTCTACGAAGAAAGGCCGGACGATTTCCCCGGAGGGACGTACGTGGGCGATGACATCGTCGAAGACGGGAATATAATCACGGCGCATCCAAACGCCTATGTCGATTTCGCTCTGCTCTTAGCAAAACGTCTGGACGCGTTCAAGGACCAGGCGGATTACGACGAAACGGTCCGTTGCTTCAGGGAGTTCGAGCGTTGCTGACGCCAGGCCGAATCGACGGATTGAAATATCGTCATAACATCGACATTACGCGAGGGAAATGAACCAGACGCGCAGGACCGTGAAGGTCGGTTTAGTCCAGATGGAGATGGCCATATCACCGGAGGAGAACATCTCGAATGCAGTGGGCGGGATCGCAAAGGCGGCAAAGCGCGGCGCGAAGATCGTGTGCCTCCCAGAGCTGTTCACGACCAGATATTTCGCTCAGTACGAAGGGGTCGATCTTTCGGAAGAGGAGAAGGGGGCCTTCCTCGAGAGGATCCCCGGACACGTCACGGACTCTCTGTGCAGGGCGGCGATCGAGAACGGAGTGGTCGTTGTCGGCGGCTCCATCTATGAGAAGGCGGACGATGGGCTGTACAATACCTCTGCCGTGATCGACGCGGACGGTACCATTCTCGGCACCTACCGCAAGACGCACATCCCCCACGATGAGAACTTCTTCGAACAGCACTACTTCAAGCCTGGAGATACGGGTTTCAGGGTCTTCGATACCAAGTTCGGCAGGATTTCGGTCCTGATATGCTATGACCAATGGTTCCCCGAGGCCGCGAGGGCGTGCGCGCTGATGGGCGCAGAGATCATCTTCTACCCGACCGCCATCGGCCTCGTGGACGGGATCGAACAGAAGGAAGGCGATTGGCAGAAGGCCTGGGAGAACGTCATGAGAGGCCACGCGATCGCCAACAATGTCGTCATCGCGGGAGTGAACCGCTGCGGGAGGGAGGACAGGATGTCCTTCTGGGGCGGGTCCTTCGTCGTCGACGCCTTCGGAAGGACGATGAAGAGGGCTTCGAACAAGGAGACGATCGTCGTCCATGAGATCGATCTGGACCACGGTGCCGAGGTCAGGGAAGGATGGGGATTCTTCAGGAACCGCCGTCCTGAATGCTATTCGAAGCTCGTCGAGAAGGTGAGATGATGCCGAGAAAGGAGACGTGCAATTGCGAGCCGTCAAAGAGAATAGCTGCCATGACGCCAAAGGAGGCCGGGTACTTCATGCCTGCCGAATGGTGCCCCCACGACGCCACATGGCTCTCTTGGCCGAAGAATCCGCTCACGTTCCCGGACGAAAGGCTGGAGCTGGTGGAGAGCGTGTACGCGAACATGGTCTCCGCCCTCAGCGAGGGGGAGGCCGTACGCATCCTCGTAGATGACGACGATATAGAGGCCAGGGCCGAGAGGTGCATATCGAAGGTCGGGGCCCTGTCCAGCAACGTCGAGTTCATAAGGATCAAGACCGCGGACGTATGGATCCGCGATTACGGCCCTACATACCTCCTGTCGAAGGGGAGGGAGATGAAGGCGGCCATCAAATGGAACTTCAACGCCTGGGGCGGAAAGTACGACGACCTCAAATACGATGACCAGGCCGGGGAGGACGTCGTTCGCTGGAGCGGGCTCAGGACGTTCAGACCGAACATCGTGCTGGAGGGAGGTTCGATCGACGTGAACGGCAGGGGCACGGTGCTGACGACCGAGCAATGCCTTCTGAACAAGAACAGGAACCCCGCGCTGGACAAGAAAGGGATCGAGGGGTATCTCGAAGAATACCTGAACGTCTCGAAGGTCATCTGGCTCAAGTCCGGGATAGACGGTGATGACACGGATGGGCACATAGACGATTTCGCCAGGTTCGTCTCGGACCGGGTCGTCCTATGCGCGCATACGACCAGTCATGAGGGCGAGAACAGGGAGGCGCTCGAGAGGGACCTCAACATCCTGAGAGAAGCGACAGACCAGGACGGCAACCTGCTCGAGGTGATCAAGCTCCCGATGCCGAAGCCCATAGAACTTCCTGAGGAGGAGAGATGGCTGCCTGCGAGCTACGCCAACTTCTATATCGGGAACAAGGCGGTACTTCTGCCCGCGTTCAACGATGAGAGCGATGCGAAGGCCTACGATATCCTTTCATCATACTTCCCTGGCAGGAACATCGTGCCGATAGACGCTAGGGACCTCGTATATGGGTACGGAGGATTTCACTGCGTCACGCAGCAGGAACCCTCATTGACAAAGTAAGGTTTGTAGGGTCTGTGGAGACCCTTATTTCATCTTCTCGAATTGGTCCTTGGATGCGCCGCAGATCGGGCATTCCCAATCGTCTGGAAGGTCCTCGAAGGGAGTTCCGGGCGGGACCCCGCTCTCGGGATCGCCCCTTGCCGGGTCGTAGACGTATCCGCAAACGCTGCATTCCCATTTATCTGCCATGTTATCCTCCCGCCCAAATGAGATGGGTCAGGATTTTATCCTTTCCGTAGGTGATCGCCTGAGGGCCCATCTACTTCGTCGTCCATCTTTCGTATAGTTTCGTGTACCTCTCGAGGATCAACTTCCGGTCGAACTCGTTCGATTCGGCGATCATGGCGTCCTTCTCCTCCCTCGTGAAGAGATCCATGGCCTTCGGGAAGAACCTCCTGTCCTCCTCCTCGATGTGCTGTGGATACAATGTGGTCATCCTTTCGATGGCGTTGACGATATCGTCCTTGGCGGAGCCCTCCCCGCCCCTGTACCGGACGTTCGCCTCATCGATCGTCCCGATAAGCCCTCTGGAGATCTTGTGCTCTTCGACGAGCCTGTTCAGGGTGGCCTCGAGCTCTGGCGGCATCTTCTTCTTCCTCATCTCTCTGAAGAGGATGTCCTCCTCCTTGCCATGATGGCATCTGTCGGCGAAGTTCCTCATGAAGTCCAAGGCGTCGACGATGAAATCGTGGTCGACATTGCCGGACCGCTCGATCCTCATATTCTCCTCGGCGATCCTAGAGATCATCTTTTCGATCAATCGGTGCTCGATCATCAAAGACCCGGTCGGCAACAAGCTATCTCACCTGGTGAAGATAATGGAAACTACGATCATCTTAAACCTGATTGGTCAGGCAGGCGATGGTGGGATGAACGGAACGGCGGATCGCCCTGTCCATTTCGTTCGCGGATCCCGGACCGCGCCCTTGGGCATTTTCATCAGCAGACGGAGGCGAAGGACATCATGCTGTTCTTCGTCGCACCGCAGTAGGGGCAATGCCAGTCATCTGGTATGTCGTCATAGGACGTACCCGGGGGTATACCGCTGTCTGGGTCTCCGACCGCGGGGTCGTAGACGTATCCACATATCGGACAAACGTACTTTTCCATGTCTGCCATCAAATACACCTTTCTTTTTTATTATCTAGGAGGGGGTAATGAGCTTTTTGGTTCGGTCTCGAATAATCATTTCATGTCCCCATGACTGATTTTTCGATGAAATCTATAAGGTCGCACGTCCCGCTCGTTCCAAGAAAATGATTAAATATGTTAGCCTTGACCGCTCCTGCGTTCGCATCGGCCGAGGTCGGCCCCGTCGCCTTTGCTCCGCGGCAATCCTTATTAGACCCTGCCACGTTCCCTATATCGGATTGAATTATGATCAAACTGGTCCTTCTCAGGCACGGAGAGAGCGAGTGGAACAGGGAGAACAGGTTCACAGGCTGGACCGACATCGATCTCTCTGAAAAGGGCAAGGCGGAGGCGGCCAATGCGGCCAAGCTGCTGTCAGAAGGCGGTTTCACGTTCGACCTGGCCTACACATCCGTTCTCACAAGGGCGATAAGGACGCTGTGGATCGTCCTCGATGGGATGGACCTGATGTACATCCCTATCAAGAACTCGTGGCGCCTCAACGAACGTCACTACGGCGCGCTGCAAGGCCTTAACAAGGCCGAGATGGCGCAGAAGTTCGGCGATAAGCAGGTGCTCCAATGGAGGAGGAGCTACGACATAAGGCCCCCGGCGCTCACGACGTCCGATGAAAGGTTCTCCGGCAACGACCCCAGATACAAAGACCTGAACGCCGACCAGATACCTCTGACAGAATGCCTCAAGGACACCGTCGAGAGGGTGGTACCCTATTGGGAGGGGACGATAGCTCCCGAGCTCAGAAAAGGAACGAAGGCCATCGTTGCGGCCCATGGGAACAGCCTCAGGGCTCTCATCAAGTACCTCGACAAGATACCAGACGATGAGATCGTTGGTCTGAACGTCCCGACAGGAGTGCCCCTCGTCTACGAATTGGACGAAGATCTCCATCCGATAAGGCACTACTATCTTGGTGACCCAGAGGAACTGGCAAAGGCCATCGACGCGGTCGCGAAGCAGGGCAGATCGAAGTGAATCGTCACATTGAACGCCTTGCGGATTTCATTTCCAGCGTAGAAAATATTATGGTCCTCTACATCAGATGTTATCGTCGAGGATGAGACGATGAAGAACCCTGTTTTGGTGACAGGCGCCACCAGCGCTGTCGGTAAGGAACTTGTAAAATTTCTAGTTGATAGGGGCGCGAGGGTACGAGCGATGGTCTTTGACCTGCGGAAGGTCGATGATATGTCCACACCGGGGGTGGACTATATGGTCGGGGACCTGAGGAAGGAGGAGGACGTAAGGTTAGGTCTGACAGGCGCCGACAAGGTGTATCTCATCACACCGCTGGTCAAGGACATGGTCGAGATCACCAAAACTGTGGTCTCCGTCGCTCAGGACGAGGGCGTGAGGAAGATCGTCAGGCAGACGGTGCTCGATTGCGGTGTCGATCGCAGGTACGAGTTCTGGATGAAGCATCGCGTGTGCGACGAGCTGGTCAAGAGATCGATGATGGACCACACGTTCATAAGGTCGAACCAGCTCATGCAGAACTTCATCAGGTACAACGGAAGGACGATCAAGACGGAGGGTGTGATCAGGAAGCCTTGCGGGGACGGGCACACGAGCTTCGTCGACGCATATGATGTCGCCGCGGCCGCCGCTGTCGCCCTTGATGGCAACTGGCACGATGGAAGGACGTACAGTCTGACCGGACCGGAGCCCCTTTCGAACGCGGAGGTCGCCGCAGAGCTTTCGAAGGCAGCGGGGAAGGAGGTACGTTACGAGGACGTTACGCCAGAGAAGGCGAGGGCCGAGCTGATCGATGAGGGTTATGGGACGTGGCTCGCAGATGGGCTGATGGAGATGTACAAGGTCGAGGCCAGCGGGAAGGCCGCGTTCGTCAGCGGCGACGTCGAGAAACTGACAGGCAGAAAGCCTCGCAGGTTCGAACAGTTCGCCCAAGAGAACGCCTCGGCCTTCAGGTGAGACCTACCATTTCTCCTCGTGCACCCTGGACGCATCGAACCTGTTGTTGACCGGCTTTTCCTCGTTCGGATGCCCCAATGCCATTAGGGCGAAAGGCATCACGTTCGGCGGAAGGCCCATGTGCTCCCTCATCGAGTCCATGCGTTCCTGGACAGGGTATATCCCAAGCCAAACGCTGCCGAGCCCTTTGGAGCACGCCGCCAGGAGCATGTTCTCCATCGCGGCGGCGCAGTCCTGAGGCCAGAACCCTTCGTACTTTTCAAGGGACTCGTCCCCGCAGACCAGGATCGCCATTGGCGCCTCCTTGAGCATCTGAGAGTGGGGCTGGAAGGACATTATCCGATCAAGTGACGCCCGGTCCTTGATCGTGACGAAGTGCCAAGGCCTTTCGTTCCCCGCCGAGGGCGCGGACATCGCCGCCCGTAGGATATAGAACACGTCGTCCTCGTTCACAGCAGCCTTCGTGTACCTCCGAATACTTCTTCGTTGGAGCAATGCGTCTATCGATACCACCTGAGGTACAATCTGACCGGGGCGATACTTAATCCTTGTTTGAAGGGCGCCCGACGAACGTCGAAGGGAAGATTAATCAACTCGGAGAAGGAATTTTAACGCGAGTGATGAAAATGGAAGAGATCAAGATCACACTGGGTTTCGAGAAGATTCCTAAAAAATACACTGGGGACGGTCAGAACATATCGCCCCCTATCGAGGTGGAGGGCGCGAAGGGCAAGAGCATGGTGATAATTGTCGAAGATCCGGACGCTGTAGGGGGCACGTACGTCCATTGGCTGATCTGGAACATCCCGGTCATGGCGGTCGTCCCGGAGCAGGTCCCGAAGTACGACAACCTCAAGCATCCGTTCACCGGCGCTCAGGGCAAGAACTCGGGGGACGAGATCGGCTACGATGGCCCCTACCCTCCGAGGGGCCACGGCCCCCATCGCTATTTCTTCAAGGTCTACATCCTGGACTCGATGCTGGAGCTGGAGCCTGGGACGACCAAGGAAGAACTGATCAGGTCCATGGAAGGAAAGGTCGTCCAGCAGGGGACGGCGATCGCCACATATGAAAGGTGATCATTTCCATTCCTGAACTTCCTCTTTAAATTCGCCATTCAGCTTTCCAGCTGCCTCGGGCTGATGGTCGCAAGGAGCAGAAGGCCCACAAGGACGAGTATCCAGTTGATGAAGTATATGCCGGCGACGATTATGATCATCGACCCGGCCCTGCTGACGAGCACCGTGAGCGCGGACGATCTGGCGAGGCCTATCTCTGCCCGGAGCAGATCGCGCAGGAGGACGCCGCCGTCCATCGGAAGGATCGGGAGGGCGTTCATCAGGCCGAGGAACAGGTTGAAAAGGCCGAATCCGCTGAGGAATATCGATGCGGCGATCCCCGTCCAGCCTTTATAAAGGGTCTCGGTGAGGAAGTAGACCGATAGGAGCACCGCGCCCAGTCCGACGCTCCAGATGATGCCCGAGGAAGCAACGTCGGCCTCTCCCTTCGGCCAATCCCTGGGATGCTCCATCTCCGATATGCCGCCAACAAAGAACAGCGTGATCCCCTTTACGTGGTATCCCTTGTACTTCGCGGCCCATGCGTGGCCTGCTTCGTGGATCAGTATCGCGATGTAAAGGAATATCGCGAGGACCGCCCCCAGGAGCAGCTTTTCTATGAACGGGAGTTCCGCCTTGGCGAACCCTATCGGGAACCCGGCGATGTCGTAGGATATGTAGGTGAACGCGAGCGCATATAGGGGCAGTATCATGAAAAGCGATGCGTGCAGGTACAATGGTGCCCCTATCAACGTGCCCGCTCGGACCGAACACCTCATGCGAAAAGATGAATCTGCGGGATGCGTTCTTATCGCTTGCCACGGATAGTTCTAAAATACATGTTCCAAATATCGAGGTCGGGAAGAGCATGGGCAACGAAGAGGTCGTCGAAAAGGCGAAGGAGCATTTCGGCAAGCTGGTAGAGGAGCAGTTGAAGAGGGTCGACAAGATGAAGGCCGGGGATGCCTGGGTCGACTATTCCAATCTTGATAGGATCGTCATAGGCGTCGTCGGAGGGGACGGCATCGGGCCGTACATCTGCAAGCACGCCGAGAACGTCCTGAGGTTCCTGCTGAAGGATGAGATCGCATCGGGCAAGGTAGAGCTGAGGCAGATCGATGGCCTGACGATCGAGAACCGGGTCAAGGTCATGAAGGCCATCCCGGACGATGTGCTGGCGAAGATCAAGGAATGCCATGTGGTGCTCAAGGGGCCGACCACGACCCCGAAGAAGGGGGACCCCTGGCCGAACATCGAGTCGGCGAACGTCGCTATGAGGAGGGAGCTGGACCTCTTCGCCAACGTCCGGCCGGTCAAGGTCCCGGAGGACGGCATCGACTGGATGTTCTTCAGGGAGAACACCGAGGGGTCCTACATCCTCGGAAGCAAGGGGGTAAACGTCACGGACGACCTGGCGTTCGACTTCTGCGTCGCGACTTCGCAGGGAAGCGAAAGGATACTCCGCCTTGCCTTCGAACATGCAAAGAAGAACGGGATCAAGAAGGTGAGCGTCGTCACGAAGGCGAACGTCGTCAAGACGACCGACGGCAAGTTCCTGAGCATAGCCGAGAAAGTGGCGAAGGACTATCCGGGCATCAGCTGGGACGACTGGTTCATCGACATAATGACCGCCAAGCTCATCGATCCCTATCGCAGGAAGGACTTCAAGGTCATCGTCCTTCCGAACCTTTACGGCGATATCCTGACGGACGAGGCCGCGCAGATCCAGGGGGGCGTCGGCACTGCCGGGAGCGCGAACATCGGCATGCGCTACTCCATGTTCGAGGCGATCCACGGGTCGGCCCCGAGGATGGTCGACGAGGGCAGGGGCCAGTATGCGGACCCAAGCAGCATAATCAAGGGCGCCGCGATGCTGTTGAACCACATCGGCGAGGTCGAGAAGGCCGAACGTCTCGAGATGGCACTGGACGTGTGCTGCCAGTTCGAGAAGAGGATTAAGATGACCGGGCGCTCGGACGGGGCGACCGGTTCGGAGTTCGCGGCGTACCTGATGGAGACCCTGCAACGGAAGGACCTCGAGCAGATCTGGAGATCGTTCCAGAAGGCGTGAACCCTTTTTTATTCAGTAAGGGTCCTTCCCGATGACCGTCGGGTTCTCCGGATGGCTGCTCCATTCGCTGAACGACCCTTCATAGATATGGACGCTTGCATAGTTCAGCAGCCACTTGAATATGATGAACTCCGCCGTCGCCTCCCTGCTCGTCCCGCACGAGCAGATGACGATCTTCTCCTCCGTGGCGCCGACCGCCTCGACGAGGCGTCTGATCTCCTCGACCGGCTTCAGCTTCCTCGTGTTCCCCGTCTCCATCAAGGTTGGCCAGGGGAGGTTCACGGCCCCGGGAATGTGCCCCGCCTTCGGCCAAACCCCCTGCCCTTCGTAGGTGGCGGCGGGCCGGGCATCCAGCAAAATGACGTTCCCCTTGTCCTTGAGCTCCTTCAGCTCCTCCATGTCCAAGAAGTAGTCCTCGTTCACCTCGCATATGAACTCCGACGAGTTGGACGAAGGATAATCCTTGGTCATCCTCCGCCCCTCTTCGCGCCATTTCTCCAGCCCTCCGTCCAGGACGTAGATCTTGTCATGCCCGAACCGCGCCAGCGCGTAGGTCCAATGGGGCTGTTCCAACCCATCGCCCCATTTCCTAGACTGGCCGATGCCTGTGCAGACGACGACGGGCTTTCCCTTCTCGATGCCCAGCCGACCGAAGATCGCGTCGACCGCGTCCTCGGGTATGAACACACCGGGCCTGCCGAACTCGCTCACACGGAGCAGGCCTTCTGGAGCGTAGACGGCTCCGGGAATATGCTCGAGGATGTAGTCATGGATGTTCGGTTGGCAATCGAGAATGACGATGTCGTCATCAAGGTGCTCCTCCAGCCATCCGGTCGATATCCATCTGACCTTGCCTTCGCCTTTAGGGAACGGATTCTCTGACATAGGTATACCTGAGAAGATGCTATGTCAACCGATACCTAATTAATCGTTACTATCGTGGAGCGGGACCGCTCCATCGAGGGACGGTTGGATCACACGTTCTGTGTCTGGTATTTCGTATAACGGTCCAACAGATAACAGATGTTATCGGTCACGTCCTTGGTTAGATTGCCGCCAGATTGCTCTGCCTTTACGTAGTTCTTCGCCTCGATGATCGATTGCCTCGACGCCTTGGCGATGATGCTTGCGATCAGGGTCTGCTTCGTCGCAGGATCCATCTCCTTCGCGTTCAGGAGTTCACGCATGTCGAACTTGAACTCGTTGACCCGGCGAAGGTTCAACATCGGAACCCTCGTGGACTCTAGGTCAGTGCGGTGATAATGCTTGTCACTTCTGCGGCCTCGATAGTTGTTCGCCAAAATTATTTCTCCGATGGGGTGAGCAACGCGGAAATCATTATTTGAAGCTTTCGCAAATAGTGAATATATTACGAGGGCACCTTATAACCTGGCCCTCGTCGGGAAAATAATCACTTCTTCTTGGGGCTGGCCTTCTTTGCCGCGGGCCTCTTGGTCTTGGGTTTTTGCTTGGCCTTTGCCGCGTCCTCCTCGTCCCATTCCTCGAAGAGCTTATTGATCCCCCTCTTCGCGGTGGACCATGACGGGACGCCGCCAGTAAGTACGGCGATGTTCAAGGCCTCTATGATCTCCTCTCTCGTCGCACCATAGTTCTTGGCGACCTTGGCCTGTGGATATACGCAGTCCTCGCACATCCTGACGGCGACGCAGGCGACTGCGATGAGCCTCTTCGTCTTCTTGTCGAGGGCCCCGTCCGTGACTATGACCCTGTCCATATCGTGTATGAGCGAGGCCAGCTCCGGGTGATGCTTCTTGATGCAGCCAAGCGTGTTCGGGGTGAACCCACCCATCTCCTTGTTCAGCTTTGCGACCGCCTCATCGGCGCCCATTCTTATGCATTCGTTCATTTTATCACTGAATGTCAAGATTGGAACTGCTGGTAAATATTGTTATTGATTCGTCCCCGGGGACCGGGAACAAGGTCCTGGCCCTGCTTGTCCGTCCCTTCAGACGAGGTTCATTTCTCGTCCAGCTCATGTCTCGGGATGAAATCCTCCTCCGAGGAAAAAACATTGGCCTTGTTCAGCCCGTTCTTCCTGGTCATCGGATCGAACCTTTCCCCGGTCACCATGTACACGACCCTCTCGCCGATGTTGCACGAATGATCGGCGATCCTTTCCAGATACCTTGCAACGAGGATGTAGTGTATTCCGACCGTGATCTTGTTCGGAGACTCGAACAGATACGTGAGCGTCTCCCTGAAAACGGTGTCGTACAGCGCGTCGACCTCGTCGTCGCGGTCGAACAATGCGCTCGCCTCCCTGGCGTCCCTCTTTGTGAAGCAGCCGATCGCGTCGGTCACCATACCGACGACCATCTCCGCCATGTGAGGTATGTTGACCATGCGCTTGAACTTCTGGCCTTCGAACACTTCCGAGACCTCGGCGATATCCCATGCGTAGCGCCCGATCCTGTTCAGGTCCTCGATGATCTTCAGGCATGTCGATACCGTCCTAAGGTCGCCGGCGACGGGTGAATGGAGCGCGATGAGGTCCAGGCAGTGCTTCTCGATCATGTTGTCGTACCTGTAGATCTCTTTGTCAAGCCTCTTCACCTCGCTCTTCAGTGACACGTCCCCCGTGACGATCAGCTTGACGGCCTTCTCGATGGACTGGCGTGCCAGCTCGGCCATCTCCTCGACCTCCTTGTTCAGCGTATCCAGCTCGTGTGTGAATTGCACCCTTGATGTCATCAGCCCATCCTCCCTGTGATGTATTGCTCGGTCAGCTTCTCCTTAGGATTCTCGAATATCTGCTTCGTCTCGCCGAACTCGATGAGGTCGCCCATGTAGAAATATGCGGTCTTGTCGGCGACCCTGGCGGCCTGCTGCATGTTGTGCGTGACGATGAGAACGGTGTACTCGTTCTTGAGGTCGATCAAGAGGTCCTCGATCTTGGCCGTGGCTATGGGGTCCAAGGCAGAGCAAGGCTCATCGAATAGGATTATCCCCGGTCTTATCGCAAGGGCCCTGGCTATGCACAGTCTCTGCTGCTGTCCGCCTGAAAGATTGTACGCGGATTTATCCAGACGGTCCTTCACTTCGTCCCAAAGTGCCGAGCGTCGGAGCGACCACTCCACGATCTCTTGCAGTTCCTTCTTCGAAGCCTTGTGGACATTTCCGTCACCGTCGGTCACGCCGTGTATCCTCGGGGCATAGGCGATGTTCTCGAAGATAGACTTCGGGAACGGATTCGGCTTCTGGAATACCATCCCGATCTTCTTCCTAACATCGACGACGTCCACGTCTTTATCATAGATGTTGTTACCATCGACGATCACGTTCCCATCGACCTTACATCCGAGGATCAGGTCGTTCATCCTATTGATGCATCTGATGAAGGTCGATTTCCCGCATCCAGATGGCCCGATGATTGCGGTGATCTCACCTTCTTCGATCGATATTGAAACGTCCTTCAGAGCGTGATTCTTTTCGAAATGCACGTTCAATTTCTCCACTTGGATCTTAGCCATTGTTACCACCTGTATTTCTTTCTGTATCTGTTCCTGAGAACGATGGCTCCCAGATTCATCACAACGATGAGGAATATTAGCACGAGCGCGGCCGCGTAGGCCATGGGGATCGCCGCCGACCGATCGGAAGTCTGCGTCATCAGATATATGTAATAGGGCAAGGCTTGGATCGAATCGAACAGGGAGTTGGGGATAGCTGCGTTCACCGCAACACCCGTGAGCAGTATTGGAGCGGTCTCCCCTGCGGTCCTTGACAGTGAAAGGATTATACCAGTCAATATCCCAGAGGCGGAGTATGGGATCGTGTGATGCCTGATAGTTTGCCATTTGGTCGCGCCCAGTGCAATCGACGCTTCCCTTATCGATGATGGTATGGCATCGACCGCCTCCTTGGTCGCGATCATGATCAACGGCAGCGCGACGAAGCTCAATGTGATGCTCGCCGCCAAGAGGCTCAGCCCAAAGTCCAGATAATAGACGAGAAGCCCTAGCCCGACGAGCCCCCATACGATCGATGGCACGCCCGCTAGGTTGTTTACGACCATCCACCATATTCTCGAGATGCGGTGGTTGCCCCAATACTCGGTGATGAATATCGCTCCGAGGACGCCTATGGGGACGGAAATGAGCAAAACGAGGGCCATGAGAATGATCGTCCCGATTATCGGGCTCAAAATACCACCAGATACCATCGCACCATGGAAGTTCGGTTCTGGGTTCTTGGTGAATAGATCGACGCTTATCGTTCCGATCCCGTTTATGAATATGTAGCCCAGTATGACGACCAGCGAGAGGACGACGAGTGCTGCGCATCCTCGGAAGATCGTGAAGAAGACGGTCTCCTTGGTCCTCCGGTTCAGTTGTATGCCTCCTTGAATTTTGTCAGGATATACTCAGCAAGAATGTTCAGCACGAAAGTGATCACGAACAGGACCAGACCGACAGCGAACAACGAATAATATGGCATGGAACCGACCGTTGCCTCTGGTATATCGATCGCCAAGGCCGCGGTCATCGGTCTCATTGATTCTAATATGTTGAAGGTGAACTGCGTTGAGTTCCCCGTAGCCATGATCACGGCCATCGTCTCGCCCACCGCCCTTCCGATCGAAAGGACAACGGCCGCGACTATTCCTGGTAAAGATGCGGGTATGATCGTCCGTTTGAGCGTCTCCCAGCGTGTTGCCCCTAGAGCGTACGAGGCCTCGCGAAGATTTCCTGGAACGGAGTTCAATGCCTCTTCGGCAATTGAGACAAGGATCGGTATCATCATGATAGCAAGAATGATGGCACCGTTCAACCCGTTCAGCCTCGTCAGAGGGTGAAAGATATCGGCAATCCAGTTTGATAGAACAAGAGCCGCGAACAGACCATAGATGACAGAGGGTATTCCCGCGAGCACCTCGATGATGGGCTTTAGGTAGTTACGGACCTGGGGTCCGGCGACCTCGGAGAGATATAGCGTGCATCCGAGCCCGATCGGGATGGCGATGAGGGATGCCACAAGAGTGATCATCAACGTGCCTACGAATAGAGGCACTATGCCGTAGGAAGGTATGTCGTTGAACGGTTTCCACTCTGTCCCAGTGAAGAACCTCCAAACATCATTTTGCTCGAAGAACGGTAATGAATTCGACAACAAAAATAGGAATATCATCATAAGGACTAGGATCGACGCTATCGCACATAGGAACAGGACGCCTGTTATCCCCCCCTCGACAAGCTCTTGCTTCTTGCGTTTTCTATGAGACGATTTCAATATGGCCATCCTTATCGACTCCTATTTATAAATAAATATAAAATATAA
>JAJFUT010000065.1 GCA_021372315.1 Methanobacteriota archaeon | reverse complement strand
TCGTAGTTCGGATTGAGGGCTGTAACTCGCCCTCATGAAGCTGGATTCCGTAGTAATCGCGTATCAACAATACGCGGTGAATATGCCCCTGCTCCTTGCACACACCGCCCGTCAAACCACCCGAGTTGGGTTTCAGTAAGGGTATCTCTCTTTGGGGTATTCGAACTGAGATTCAGCAAGGAGGGTTAAGTCGTAACAAGGTATCTGTAGGGGAACCTGCAGATGGATCACCTCCTACGCAAGGGGAAACACTGTGAAGCTTATGGCATTACGTGTGTTTCCCCCACCAATTCCGGTAGGGTTACCAAGCACTAAAGTCAAACATCGATCGTTTTTCGTTCACAAATTTTATTATTTTATCAGGTCAGCAAAAGCGTTGCAGTAGCATGGCCAGGAAGCCACACATCATAAGTTCTAAATATTCCGCGGGATTATGGCTCATTCCCGTGAATGCATGAAATATATTTTTGTCACGGGTGGAGTCATATCTGGCCTCGGTAAGGGGATCACTAGTTCCTCTATCGGGCGCCTGCTCAAGTCAAGGGGGATCAAGGTCACCGCGATCAAGATCGACCCATACCTGAACATAGACGCCGGGACCATGAACCCGATCGAGCACGGCGAGGTCTTCGTCCTCGATGATGGAGGCGAAGCGGACCTGGACCTCGGCAACTATGAGAGGTTCTTAGACATCAGCCTCACCAGCAATCATAACATAACGACCGGCAAGGTCTATCGTTCGGTCATTGAGAAGGAGAGGTTGGGCGAGTATCTCGGAAAGACCGTCCAGATCATCCCTCATATAACGAACGAGATCAAAACCCATATCATGAACGTCGCCGAGGCCACGGGGGCCGAGGTTTGCATAGTCGAGCTGGGCGGCACCGTTGGAGACATCGAATCGATGCCGTTCCTCGAGGCCGTCAGGCAGATGAACTCCGAGATGGGAAAGGGGCAGGACTGTCTGTTCGTCCATACGACCCTGGTGCCGATCATGGGCACGGTCGGCGAGCAGAAGACGAAGCCGACGCAGCACTCTGTCAAGGAGCTCAGGTCCATAGGCATACAGCCTGACATCATCGTTGCCAGGGCGAAGGAGCCTCTGGAGGAGTCGATCAAGAAGAAGATATCGCTTTTCTGCGACGTCCCGGTCGAGGCAGTGATCTCATGTCCAGACGCCAGGTCTATCTACGAGGTGCCGATGATCCTGAACGACCAGGGGATCACGGACTACATCATCGACAGGTTCAAGCTTAACGCAAAGGGGCCGGACCTGGCCGAGTGGCGCGACTTCGCCAACAGGATAATCAACCCGAGCAAGACCGTCAAGATCGCGCTCGTCGGGAAGTACACTCATCTCGGGGATTCGTACATCAGCCACATGGAGGCGTTCCATCATGCTGGCGCTGAGGCTGGAACGAAGGTCGATGTCATCTTCGTCGATTCGGAGGTCGTCCAGCAGTTCGGACCGACCGACGACCTGAAGAAAGCGGATGCCATACTGATTCCAGGCGGATTTGGAACTCGCGGGATCGAAGGCAAGATCATGACCGCGAACTATGCAAGGCTCAACAATGTTCCGTTCCTCGGGGTCTGCCTCGGTTTCCAGATCGCAACGATCGAGTTCGCAAGGAACATGCTGGCGATGACGGACGCCAACAGCACCGAGTTCGATCAGAAGACGAAGCATCCGGTCGTGGACCTGCTGCCGGAGCAGAAGAACGTCACGAAGATGGGGGCGACCATGCGATTGGGGGCCCAGCCAGTCGTCTTGACCGAGGGGTCGAAGGCCTTCAAGATGTACAACTCCGCTCTGATCATGGAAAGGCATAGGCACAGGTACGAGGTCAATCCGAAGTACATAGAGGACTTCGAAAAGGCGGGATGGCATTTCACCGGACGTTCAGCTGATGGAGTGAAGATGGAGATCGCTGAGCTGGACGGTCATCCTTTCTATGTGGCCTCGCAGTTCCACCCGGAGTTCAAATCGAGACCGAACAAGCCTTCGCCCCTGCATCTGAACCTGGTCAAGGCGGCCGTCAAGAGGAAGTACGGTCTGGCAGACTAGGCATGCTGGCGTCGAAACCCCTTTTAGCAACATTTATATTCATAGTGAATCTTGAGAGCCTCGATTAGAATGGCAGAGAACGATTACCTTTCATTGCTTGACAGGGCAAAGGCCCAGCTTCCAGACACGATCGAGAAGCATGAGCGTTTCACAGTTCCAGAGCCTGATGTTTTCCAGGAGGGAAAGACCACCGTAGTGCGCAACTTCAGCAAGATCGTTGATGCGCTAAGGCGTGAGCCGGACCACCTCCTCCAGTACCTTCTGAAGGAGCTCGGGACCCCGGGCACCCTCGAGGGAGAGAGGGTCATATTCAAGGCAAGGCTATCGGGCCAGCAGATCTCGGACAAGATCCTGAACTATACCGAGACGTTCGTCCTCTGCTCCGAGTGCGGAAGGCCGGATACCCACATCAACAGGGAAGGCCGCATCCTTATCCTCGAATGCGAGGCTTGCGGAGCCCACAGGCCGGTCAAGGTCAAGAAGACCACCAAGACCGTCGAGAAGAACGTCCTGAAGGAAGGGACGATCGTCGAGGTATTGATCGACGACGTCGGAAAGAAGGGCGACGGTGTTGCGAGGGTCGGCGACTACATCATCTACGTGCCAGGCACGGTGAAGGGTGTCAAGGTGAAGATCAAGATAACGAAGGTCTCCGGGAACGTTGCCTTCGCTATCGTTCACCGCGAGTGACCTTGGATCACTGGATGTAGTGATCTGTGCTGGACCGGTCGAAACCTTTGACAAGTTCGAAGGAAGACCCCTCCGGCATAGGCATCTGTCCGGGATATGTGACGTAAGGCAGCACCCCGGAGATGTCCTTGGCGATGACCGTGCACAGATGGCCTTCGCCGAAGTTCTCCTTTGATATCTGATATGCGATCCGCCTCGTCTCCGTCTCGTCTATCGTCCCGAGCGAATGAATGTACTCATGGAGGAGGATATGGAACACGTATGGTTTGTACAGCTCGGGCTTCCTAACCCTGACCATGCCCAGGGGCCGGCGGTTGAGAACGATGACGTTCGAGGCGACCGGATAGAGGCCGCCGATCCAATGGCCTTCGCTCCCTCCAAGGTCTGCCAGTCCTAGCATCAGTCCTCCCCTCGAGGAACCATTGCTCGCCCTGACGGCTTCCTTCACGACCTCGAATATCTCGACGAGGTCCTTAGACCTCTCCAACTTTCCGTCCAACTTGTTCTGCACCATGTTCTCTGACGGGACCATGATAGCGTCGTTGAGGAGATAATGTTAGGTCGCCGCTCGAGCGGATTTACCGCCCTGGTCCGTGAAAAATTGGAAACCATTATTACCGCAAGGAACGCTGGATGGGCACATGAGGTCGAGAGGGCAGTACATCGGGGTCTTCCTGCTCTTCGTCGCGGTCCAACTGGTCGCGGTGGCATTTGCGCCGGTCATGTACGACCTCCAGTTCCAGGCGTTCGAAGACCCTGGCGATCCGATCAACCCCTTGATCTACTTCGCCATGATGATGGTCATGACGGCCGGCCTCCTTCTCATGATAAAGTACGCGAAGGACTGGGCGATCAGGTTGCTCTTCATCTTCGCGGTGTTCATGACGATGTTCTTCGTGTTCTATACGATCGCACTGATGTTCACGGACGAGTATCCGCTCTTCGAGACGATACCGACGGCGCTGGCATTCGCTCTGGCCTACATGTTGTGGAGGGACCCCGGGTGGATCGTCATCGATGTCGTGGGGTTCATCGTCGCCATCGGTTCGACGGCCGTGCTCGGCATCTCACTGGGGATCGTTCCAGCGCTGCTGCTCCTCATCGTATTGGCCGTCTACGACGCAGTGGCGGTCTACAAGACGAAGCACATGCTCACCCTGGCCGAAGGCATCTCGGGTCTGAGGCTGCCGATCCTCTTCATCGTTCCGAAGAACAGGGATTTCGACATGAGGGAACTGGATGACCTCGACCTCAAGGACGAGGGCGGGGCGGAGGAAAGGTCCACACTGATGATGGGCGTGGGCGATGCGGTCATACCTGGCATCCTCGTCGTCTCCGCGGCGATATTCCTGTCGGATGTGGACGGGGCGATGGCCTACACGACCGATGCCATTCTCGTCGCCATAGGAACACTGGCCGGCGCATTCATCGGATTCGCGCTCCTGATGAGGATGGTCTCTTCAGGCAAGCCTCAGGCGGGGCTGCCTTACCTCAATGGCGGAGCGATCGCCGGATTCCTGGTGGCGCACCTGCTGGTCTTTGGGGGGTTGCCCTTCTGATCGCGGTATAAGATTTATCATCGACGAACGCTTGCTGGAGAAGTATGACGATGCGTTTCATTGTGATCTCGGACGTCCACCGAAGGGACAGTGTCGCCTTATGGACGAGGGAGCTCTTTGAACAGCATCATGCCGACGGGGTGATCGTGCTGGGCGACATAACGCACTTCGGGCCAGGCGATTGGGGCGAGGAATTCCTCAGGTCCCTCCCCGGCAAGGTCTATGCCGTCCCCGGCAATTGCGACCCGCCCCTGGCGCACGAGGCCTTGGCCAGAGGAGCTGAGAGCATACATGCGAGAAGGATCGTCATCGAGGGAAGGGACGTGGTCGGGTTCGGGGGCTCGAACATAACGCACCTGGACACTCCGAACGAGATGCAGGAGGGGCGCATCTTCGAAGAGCTGTCGAAGATCATGACCGGTGGCTGCATCATGGCCCTCCATTGCCCTCCGTACGGGATCAACGACCTGACGTTCATGAAGATGAGGGGAGGGAGCACTGCGATAGGGAAGCTCGTCGAAACGTTCAAACCTGTCCTGGTGCTGTCCGGTCACATCCATGAGGCGAGAGGCATCGTGGAAAAGGATGGCACCACCTTCATGAACCCGGGAGCCGCGAAGGACGGTTTCTCGGGGCTAGTGGACATCGGTGAAAGGATCGAGGTCAGATTGCTAGACAGGCGGTCGTAGACTGAGACAATATATTTATACACCATTTTGATTAGGTGGCAAGGGATTGATATGGCACTATGGCAGGGTAAACCCCACAGGAAGCCGTCTGGCGGACGGTTGCGCCTGGGTAGGAAGAAGAGAAGGTTCGAGATCGGCAGCGAGCCGTCTTTCACGCTCATCGGAGAGGAACGTCTCCAGGTCCTCAGGACCCGCGGCGGGAACACGAAGGTCAGGATGCTAAAGGCAAGCTACGCGAACGTCGTCGACCCTGCCTCGCAGAAGACCTCCCGTGTGAAGATCGTCACGGTCAAGAAGAACTCGGCGAACCCGAACTATGTCCAGCGTAACATCATTAACAAGGGTGCTATCATTCAGACAGAAGCTGGACTCGCCAAGGTAACGTCGAGACCGGGTCAGGATGGCTCCGTTTGCGCCATCTTGGTCAAAGAGTGAAACCTTTTAACCAATCATCAGGTTGTATGAGCCATGCCCCTGGATGAGGAAAAGGCCTGGGTGCTTTGGCCCGAGTATTTTGATTCCGATAGGACCAGGGCCGAGGGGAGAAGGGTCTCCAAGGCCGTGGCCGTCAGCTCACCTACCTTGGATATGATCGTCGTCGCGCTGAAGCGCATCGGCGTCGAGCACAAGGCCGAGGCCGACAGGGCGTACCCTGGTAATTGGCATGAGCATAAGGGCAGGGTCCTGGTCGAAAAGAAGATGACCAAGACCAAGTTGATTGCCGCGGTCGCCGAGCAGCTTAAGAAGGCTCAGCGGTCCTGAGGCGTTTCGACCTCTTCTACCAGCTTCTTGCCGGCGGAGACGCTGTCGACAGAATGGATTACCGCTCCTGACTCCGAGATGACCTCTTCGACTATATCGCAATCCACGTTGTTGCCTTCTATCGTGATCTTGATGCTCTCCGTCTCCTGATCGACCTCTTGCAGGCTGCAGTTGACGCCGGAGACTCCCTCGACGACGCTCAATTTCTTAGCCAGATCGATGATAGACGGGTGATGCGGTTTCAATACATCCAAGACCAATCTCTTAATCTCAGTCACTATTAATCCCGCTTTAAAATACTGGTTCCATTATTAAACCGTGTTGGCAAAGGTAAATATTATTCATTCGATGGGACATGTCATAACCATGCTGACCCGTAGAGATGTCGCCGTGCTCGATGCCAACTCCGAATACCTCGGGGTCCCGGTCGAAACGCTGATGGAGAACGCGGGATACGCCGTCGCTAACGTAGCTGAGAAGGAGTTCGGGACCGGAAAGAGGATCGCCGTCATGTGCGGCAACGGCAACAACGGCGGGGACGGTTTCGTCGCAGCTAGATATCTTAGGGAAAGGAACGACGTGGACGTCATCCTCGCCAGATCGGCCGACGCTATCAGGGGTCAGGCGTCGTGGGGCAACTACGAGCGCGTCCAGGAGATATCGAAGCCCTGGAACGGGCAGGACCTCATGACCTATGACCTGATCATCGACGCGCTGCTCGGCACAGGGTCCGAAGGGAACCTCAAGGAACCCTTCGCGGAGATCGTCAAGGCGATCAACGCATCCAAGGTCGCAGTGCTCTCGGTCGACGTTCCCTCGGGCATCGGTACCACCACGGTGGTCAGGCCAATGTTCACCGTCACGTTCCATGACGTCAAGGAGGGGATGACCGAGAAGAGCTCGGGCAAGATCATGGTCAGCGATATCGGGATTCCGGAGGAGGCCCTGACGCATTGCGGGCCCGGAGACTACGCGTACTATCCCATACCCTCCGACAGCTCGCACAAGGGTGACAACGGACGGGCCTTGGTCATAGGCGGCGGACCGTATACTGGCGCGCCGTTCCTCGCGGCCATGGCCGCTTACCGCATCGGCGCCGACCTCGTCCATATATCGACACCGGCCTCGGTCAGCCAGACGATCGCGTCCTTCTCGCCGAACGTCATCGTCAGGCCTTTGCTAGGTTCCATAGTGAACACGAGCGACCTGCCAAGGCTCAAGGCGCACACGAGGGACATGAACGCCGTTCTTCTGGGTTCGGGTCTCGGCAGGGACCCCCAGACGTTCGAGGCGGTCAGGGAGTACGTCAAGACGTGCGACGTGCCACTCGTCATCGATGCGGACGGCTTCGCGGCCCTGTCCGGTTACATGGACGTCCTGAAGGGCAAGAAGGGAATACTCACACCGCACGGCGGGGAGTTCCAGAAGCTGACCGGGGAGCCGGTCGCCGGCGACATAGAGGGACGCAAGGCGCAGACGAAGGCGCTGGCCGCCAAGACCGGGATGACCGTCATACTGAAAGGTGCGGTCGACATCGTCTCCGACGGACATGAGATCAAGCTGAACAGGACAGGCAATCCGGGAATGAGCGTCGGAGGCACCGGAGATATCCTCGCTGGAATATGCCTCGGCCTGCTGGCGAAGGGCACGGAGCCTTTCCATGCGGCGAGGATCGCGGCGTTCACCTGCGGTTCAGCAGGGGACGTGGCGTTCGGCACGCGAAGCTACGGGCTGGTCGCGACCGACCTTTTCGACACGATCCCTATGGTCCTGAGGCGGTCATTAGATGGTTTCATCTAGGGATTTTTTGGTCGTGAGAACGTGAGGATAGCGTTCATATCGGATGTCCATGCGAACATCGTCGCCCTTAAAGCCGTCCTCGAGGACGTCGACAAGATGGGCATACAGACGATCGTGAGCGCAGGCGATGTCGTCGGTTACTATCCCTTCCCCAACGAGACCATCAGAACGCTCAGGGACAGGAAGGTCATCGGGATCAGAGGGAACCATGACAGGTCGGTGCTGACGGCCAACACGAACATGATGAACATGATGGCCTCCGCTGCCGTGAGATGGACGGTCCAGAACATGGAGCGCGAGGGCATGGAATATCTCCGAAAGCTCAAGGACCACATGGACTTCCACGTCAGCACGCTGAGGGCCACGGTCCATCACGGCTCCCCGTTCGACGAGGACGAGTACGTCTTCGAACACAACGTCGAGGACGAGATGCTCAAGGCATGCCCTGGTTCGAAGATGCTCGTCCTCGGCCATACGCATGTCCCATATGTCGTGCATCTGGAACGTGGATATGTGATCAACCCAGGCTCTGTCGGGCAGCCGAGGGACGGCGATCCGCGCGCATGTTACATCCTTCACGACACGACCAAGGATTCCTTCGAGATCAGGAGGGTGGAGTACGACATCTCCGCGGTCGAGGAAGCGGTCATGAAAGCGGGGCTGCCCAGCAAGAACGCCTCGAGATTGCGGGACGGGGTCTGATATGGAGATCAGCCCGATAGTGGACAGGCCAGTGCTCGAGCTCATTGGCGAGAGGAGGACCATCTGCGTGGGCGACCTCCACATCGGTCTCGAGCACGAGATGAAGATGAACGGAGTCCATGTCCCGAGCCAGACGAGCAGGATGGAGAAGGAGCTCGTCTCGCTCGCGCCTGGCCATGACCTGCTGATCATCATAGGCGACGTCAAGCATATGGTCCCAGGCTCCAGTCGCCAGGAATACAGGGAGGTGCCGCAGTTCTTCAGAACGCTTCTCAGGCATTACGCCAGCGTCGAGATCGTCAGGGGGAACCATGACACGAACATCGAGGACATGCTGCCGGACGGCGTCGTCGTCCATCCTGCATCGGGCTGTGCGATGGAGGACGCCGGATTCGTCCACGGGCACACATGGCCATCGGAGGAGGTCATGGGGCAAAGGGTGCTGGTCATGGGGCACAATCACCCTGCCGTCATGTTCGAGGACGGGCTCGGGACGAACACGATAGAGAGATGCTGGGTGAGGGCTCAGTTCAAGGCCGCCCGCACAGAGAGGTACCCGAGGCTGCCGAACGAGGTCATAATGGTGCCGTCGATGAACCTCAGCCTGAGAGGTTCGCCTGTGAACTTCGTCAAGCCGAAGATGCTTGGGCCGATGTTCTCCCAGGAGCTAATCGACATGGACGAGGCAAGGGTGTACCTTCTCGACGGCGTCTATCTCGGAACGGTCGGGAGCATGAGGGTCGAGCGCAGGCGACGGTTCAAGGTCGATGACGATCATTGATCCTATCTGAGATCGAACCGACCAGAGGCCGCCGGCTCCCTGACCTGACGCGAAATGGCTCAATCCTTCAGTCCCCTCCTGGCGAAGAACATCCCCATTGCCGTCACGACGATGGCAGAGACGATTATCAGGACCATGTCCTCCGCGAGGGACAGCCCCGGCACGGAGAGCATCGAGTCGTTTAGCGGGGTCGAAGCCCGCCTGATAGCGTCGGCCGCGTAGGTAAGCGGGTTCACGTTCGCCACGGTCCTGAGCCAATCCGGGAACGTCGACGTCGGGAACATCGCGCCTGAAGCGAACATCAACGGAAGATTGAGGAGCATGTTCACGCTCATCAGCGCATCCTGGTTCTTGATCACCAGCCCGAGCGCGATGAATATCGAGGAGAAGGTGAGGGCGACCGCCACCACGGCGACTATGATCACTAGAAGGTCGACGATGCCGAACCCTTCGACCAGGTTAAGCCCGAGCACCAGACCGATGATCAAGATCAGCATCGATTGGATGGCCGCCTTGACGGTCGTGGCCAGCACCTTCGAGAGCGGTATGACGCCCCGAGGGATCGGCGCAGCCTTTAGCTTTGCCAGGAACCCGAACCTGCGGTCCCAGATCACCGACATCCCGGCGTTCATGGAGGTCGACAATGACGTGATTATGACCATCCCCATGGCCAGATAGCTGAAGTAGTCGATGTCGAGGCCGCTCGTGTCGATGAAGCCGCTCATCGCGAACCCGAAAAGGCCGAGCCACATCAGCGGCATGATCAGGGCCATGGCCACCTGCGTCTTGCTCCTGTACCAGTGCTTGAGTTCCCTGCTCGTGAGGGCGCATGTCTGCCGGAGATAGGCGTCGATCTCGCTCATCCTAACGCCTCCTCCTGTTCTGTAAGGCGGTCTGGCGCGCCGCCGCCTTGTTGGCCGACAGGGACCGCAGGTCGTCCTTCAGGGACTTCCCGGTGTACTCCAGGAAGACCTGGTTCATGCTCGGTCTGTGGAGCGATATCGCGCTTACCTTCCAGCCGTTCTCAGCGACCTTGGCGAGAACGTCCTTCATCGTCGCGTCGCCGTCCCTCGTCTTCAACTTATACTCGCTTCCGTCATGCTTGACGTCCAAAACGTTTGGGATGGAGGACATGACGCTCGAGTAGTCCTCCCCGCCGTTGACGGTTACTTTGATCATGTCCCCGCCCAGGGACGCCTTGAGCTCGGCCGGGGTGCCGATCACCTTGATGACGCCCTCGTCGATGATCGCGATCCTGTCGCATAGGGAATCGGCCTCCTCGAGATAGTGGGTCGTGAGGAATATGGTCATCCCGCTCTCCTCCTTCATCTTGCGGATGTATTCCCATATTATCTCTCTGGTCTGTACGTCCAGTCCTAACGTGGGTTCATCCAGGAACAGCACCTTGGGACGGTGGATGAGCCCTTCGACGAGCTCCAGTCTCTTTCTCATGCCCCCTGAGTACGTTTCTACCTTCCTCTCCGCTGCATCCACAAGCTTGACCGTGCTGAGCAGCTCTTCGATGCGTTGCTTCTCGATGTCCCTCGGAACGTTGTAAAGGTCGGCCTGGAGCTGCATGTTCTCCCTTCCCGACAGCTCGTCGTCGGCGGTCAGATCCTGAGGGACGAGACCGATCAGCTTACGGACCTGGGTCGCCTCCTTGACGACGTTGAGCCCTGCCAGCGTTATCGTTCCGGACGTCGGCCTGAGAAGCGTCGTGATCATCGATATCGTGGTGGATTTGCCGGCACCGTTCGGGCCGAGGAAACCGAAGACCTCCCCCTCCCTCACATCGAAGTTGATGCCGTTCACGGCGTGGACCTCCTTGTCATAGATCTTGACGAGGTCCCGGACCTCGATGATGTTGGCCATTTGGATCACGTTCCATTAGTTGATGATATTCGCTCCGCCCATGACGATGTGGTTCACTCCCTGGGCGGCGCTGAATCGTTATGATAGTAGAAAATATTGTCAGTTCGACGATGCCCCGATGCGAAGTTCTCAAACGACCGCCCTTGACCTATGGAAGGACATCGGAGCGTGAGCTGCCAGAAAAAAAATGAAAAATTGAAAGAGATTTGGATAATGGGTTTAGTAGTTCTGCAGTACCTTGTACACAGACCCGTCGGGGCGCCTGATGACGGCCTTCATCGGCATCTGACCAGGCAGGGTGTGCGTCGCGCAGGAGTTGCACGGGTCGTAGGCACGGTATGCCATCTCGACCATGTTGAGCAGCCCTGAGGACACTTCCCAGTTCTTGATCAATGCCTTGGCGGCCTTCGAGACGTCCAGGTTGATCGGGGCGTTATTGTTGGTCGTTCCGACCACGAGGTTGACGAAGGTGGTTATGCCATTCTCGTCGGCCTTGTAGTGGTGCACGAGGGTCCCACGCGGGGCCTCGAGGATACCGACCCCCTCTCCGGGCGTGTCTAGCTTGCCGCGGATGTTCGTGTCGGTGATCTCAGGGTCCTGTGCGAGCTCGAGCATCTTCTCGGACGCATAGAGCATCTCGATCACACGCGCCCAGTGGGTCGCGAGGGTGAAGTGGATGGGCCCCTTCACACCGAGGTCGCGGAACGTTCCCTTGTACTTTTCGAACTCGGCCTGCGCCAGCGGGGTCGTGAAACCCTTCGCGACGTTCAGGCGGGCGAGCGGGGTCGCACGGTAGATACCGGAGTCCCTTCCGCCCTGGAGTCCTTTCCAGCCGACCTTCTTGAAGTAACAGAACTTCTCGTAGGACCACGGCAGGACGTGCTCGACGATGTTGTCGAGATACTGCTTGCCGGTGTACCTGGCCACTTCCTTGCCGTCGGGGTCGATCATGACCTGCTCGCCGTCGTAGAAGTTGATCATTCCGTTCTTGTCGACGGTGCCGAGGTTGTAGACCTCCTGGTAGAATATGTCCTTGTTCAGAATGAGGTCCAGGTATGTCTTGTTCTTCAGCACGACGTCGGCGAAGACCTGCTGCGTGAACTTAGAGAACTCGACGCAGGACTTTGCCATGGCCTCGATCTTCTTGCGGTCGTCCTCGGTGATCGGCTTGGCCATTCCGCCAGGCAGACCACATACGGGGTGCGTTGCCTTTCCACCGATGATCTCCTGAACCTTCTGGGCGTAGGAACGGTGCTTGATGACCTCAGATCCGACCGGGACTCCGACCGCTGCGACGACACCGAGGATGTTCCTCTCTGCCGCCGGGGCTGCCGGTCCGCATACGAAGTCCGCTGCCGCAAGCGCATAGAAGTGCGCTATGTGGCTGTGGATGTAGTGCGCAGAGTAGAACAGCTCACGGAGCTTGACCGCGGTCGGTGGCGGGGTGGCGTTGTAGACACCGTCCAATGCCTTCGTGGAGCAAAGATGGTGCGCTCCCGGGCAAACACCGCATAGACGCGACGTGATCTTGTTCAGGTCCTCTACGGACCTTCCGATGCAGAACTTCTCGAATCCGCGAAGCTCCGGCACCTGCCAGTAGGCGTTCGAGACATTTCCGGAATCGTCCAGGAATATCTCGATCTTTCCATGTCCTTCCAAGCGGGTGATCGGGTCGATCGTTATGCGCTTGGAGGTTGACTTGGTGTGCTCGTCTGTAATAATTGGGGACATATTTACGCCTCCTTCTTGAACGGTTTCCTTTCGGTTACCTTCCTCTTGATGATAGACTTCGGCAACGTGTAGCAGTAGAAGGTTCCCAGCGGGTCCTTCACCTGCGCCATCAGCTCGGCGATGTCGTTCTCGTTGAGGAGAGCTTCCTTGTCATCCACCTTGAGGACGGACGCCAACGCGGACAGCATACTTCCGCCCTGGTCCAATACCTCTGCGGTCGGGCCCATGCATCCGCGGCAGGGCTGGTTGCCTTCGAGGCACTTCGCACCGCAGCCGGCCCTGGTAGAGGAGCCGAGGCAGATGATGCCCTGTTCCAGCATGCACTTCTCCTGGTCGATGGCGATCTCGTGCGGCGAGTAGATGTGGTCCAGCTTCTTCACGCTCTTCTTGCGCTTGCACTCATCGCAGAGCGTCTTGTTGGATGCGATCATCGCTCCCTTCGGGGGCAGCGGCGCACCTTCCTTGACGTGCTTCTCTACGACCCCTAGGAATTCATTGATCAGGTTCGTGGTCGGGGGGCATCCAGGCATGTAGTAGTCGACATCGATGCACTGGTCGAGCGTCTTGACCGTGTCATACATCTCCGGCAGGTCGATCTCTCCGTCCTTCGTGTGCGTGATGATCTGCGGGAACACCTTCTCGACGTTGTCCGAGGTGGGTAGCTGCGTGTAAACTAGGTCCATTATCCCCTTCCTGTTCGTGACGTTGCCGAGACCTGGTATGCCACCGTAGCATGCGCAGGACCCGAACGAGACCATCAGCAAGGACTTCTGACGAAGCAGCTTGGCCATGTGCTCGTTCTCGCTGTTCCTTATTGCCCCGTTGTAAAGCGTGGCAACGATCGACTTGTCTGGCATCGCCTCGACGTCCTTTGTCTTACCGTCGACGGCGATCGGCCAGAACACTATGTTCGCCATTTCGCCAAGCCCCAGGATCTTCTCGTCGATGTCGAGAAGAGCGACGTCGCATCCTCCGCAACCGGCTCCCCAGTAGATGGCTATGTTAATCTTGTCTGTCATGTTTCCACCTCTTTACTCATCATTGATCGGGTTCGGACCCATCTCCTTCACGACTTCGTTGAATTCCTTGATGGTCTTTTGGAACTTCTGTCCCTCAGAGGCGGAAACCCACTCTAGCCTCAACCTGTCAGGGTTGAATCCGTACTGCTCGAGCAGCACGCGCAGAAGTGCGATCCTCCTGCGGGTACGGTAGTTGCCCCCGATGTAGTGGCAGTCCGCAGGGTGGCATCCGAGGATGAGCACGCCGTCCGCCCCGTTGGCGAATGCGCGCAGCACGAACTCGGGGTCCACACGCGCGGAGCACATCGTCCGAATTACACGGAAGTTCGTCGGCATCTGAAGCCTGCTGACCCCAGCGAGGTCGGCGCCCGCGTACGAGCACCAGTTGCAGCAGAAGACGATAAGCTTCGGCTCAAACTCGCCGGATTCCGCGGCCTTGGGCTCAGCATGAACAGCCTGATCGCTGGACATCACTTAGCACCCCCTTCGAGCGCCGAGTCGATCTGAGCCAGTATCTGAGATGTCTTGAAGCCCTTCTGCTCCAAGGCACCGGACGGGCAGGCTGCGACGCAGGTGCCGCATCCCATGCACAGACCCTCGTTGACGACGGCCTTGAGCTTGGACGGGTCGTTCGAGTCCGAGCCAACTATGGTTATGGCGCGGTACTCGCAGACCGGCTCGCAGACACCGCATCCGTCGCAGACGTCCTCGTTGACGGCCGCGATGATCCCCTGGGTCTCGAGGAACTCCTTAGAGATGATGGTCATGGCCCTGGCGGCTGCGCCGGATGCCTGAGCGATCGTCTCGTCCATGAACTTCGGCCAGTGGGCGAGACCGCATAGGTACACGCCGTTGGTGGCGAAATCCACCGGGCGCAGCTTCATGTGCGCCTCGAGGAAGTATCCGTCCTTCGACAGCGGGACCTTCACCATCTTGGCGAGCTCCTCGTTGTCCGGGTTCGGCCTCGTTCCAGTGCTGAGCACTACCAGGTCTGGCTTGACCAATATGTCCTCACCGAGTATCTGGTCGTGCGCCACGAGCTTCAATACCGCTCCGTCCTTCGACAGGACGGGGTCCTTGTCCTCAGGGAACCTTATGAACTTGACGCCAAGCTCACCAGCCTCCTTATAGAGGAGCTCGCGGAACCCGTAGCTGCGGATGTCCTTGTGGTAGACGTACACCTCGGTCTTGGGGTGCTTCTTCTTGATCTCGATGGCGTTCTTGAGCGCCTTGGAGCAACATACACGGCTGCAGTACGGAACGTCCTTGTTCCTGGAACCGACGCACTGGATCATGACGACCTTCTTGCTGTCGAACCTTCCATTGGCCAGCTTGTCCTCCAGTTCGTTCTGGGTGACGACGTTCTTCTCGACCCCGTACATGTATTCCTTCGGCTTGTACTCCTGACCGCCAGTTGCGACGACTATCGCTCCGGTCTCGATCTCCTTCTCGCCCTCGGGCGTCTTGACCTTGACCTTGTAGTTGCCTACGAAGCCAGCGACGTCGGCGATGGTGGAGTTCAGGCGGATCGTTATGTGATCGTCCGCCTTGACCTTCTCGATGAGGTCGGCGATGTACTTGCTCGGGCTGATCCCGCCTTCGGGCGTCATCAGGTTGAGCGCAAGTCCGCCAAGCTTGTCGGACCTCTCGACGAGGTCGACATTGAAGTCCTGTGCGGCCATGTCGAGCGCTGCGGTCATTCCGGCCAATCCTCCGCCTACGACGATCGCGGAGTGTGTGACGCCAAGCCTGCTCTTTGACAGCGGTTCGAGGAATCTCGACTTCGCGACCGCCATGCGGACGAGGTCCTTGGCCTTCTGCGTCGCCTTTTCGGGCTCGTGCATGTGGATCCAAGAGCACTGGTCACGGATGTTCGCCATCTCGAAGAGGAACTGGTTGAGCCCAGCCTCCTTGATGGTGCTCTGGAACAATGCCTCGTGGGTACGCGGTGTGCAGGACGCTACGACGACGCGGTTCAGGCTGTGCTCCTTTATCTTCTTCTTTATGAGCTCCTGAGAGTCCGCAGAGCAGGTGTACTTGTTCTCCTCTGCGAAGACCACGTTCGGTAGGGTCTTGACATACTCGACGACGGACGGGACGTTGACAGTTGCTGCGATGTTGATGCCGCAGTCGCAGACGAAGACACCGATCCTCGCCTCCTGTCCCTTCACATCGGTCTCGACGGTCTCCTTGACGACATCGTCGATGCTGATCCTGTTCTCGAAGACGTGCTTCCCTGCCTTCGCAGCTGCTCCAGAGGCCTCCGCGACCGTGGTCGGGATGTCCTTAGGGGAGCTGAAGGCGCCGGTGACGTAGATGCCGGGCCTGTTGGTCTCAAGCGGGTTGTAAACGGTCGTCTGGCAGAATCCGTATGGATTCAGCTGCACGCCTAGGCGGTCAGAGATCTCCTTGGCCGACTTGGTCGGCTCGAGGCCGACGGACAGGATGACCAGGTCGAACTCCTGCTCGGAGACGTCGCTGCCGACGCTGTACCTCAGGGTGAGGTTCTTCGATTCCGGGTCCTCGTCCACGGACGCCACGCGGGTTCCGCGGTAGAGCTTGATACCATATTCGTTCTCGGCCCTGGCGCGGTAGTCCTCGAACTCCTTGCCGAAGGCCCTGATGTCCATGAAGAATATGTGCGGCTCGAAGCCAGCAGTGTGCTCCTTGGCGATGATCGCCTGCTTCAGAGCGTACATGCAGCAAACGGACGAGCAGTACGGGTTTCCGACCTTCTCGTCACGCGATCCGACGCACTGGATGAACGCGACCTTCTTCGGGGTCTTGTGGTCGGTCGGCCTTACGACATGTCCCTGGTACGGGCCAGTCGCGCTCAGGATCCTCTCGAACTCGAGCGACGTCACGACGTTCTTGAACTCGCCGTATCCGTACTCGCGCTTGACCGTCGGGTCGAACGGTTCGAACCCTGGAGCCAGAACGACGGAGCCAACGTGAACTTTCTCGATAACTTCCTTCTGCTCGTAATCAATTGCGTCAGCGGGGCACACCTTCTTGCAGTTCCCGCATCTCTGCTTCGTGAGCCAGAGACAATTGGACGCGTCGATCGAGTACTTCATCGGGACGGCCTGTGCGTAGGGGACGAATATCGCCTTCCTCTGCATCATTCCGACCTCGTACTCGCTCGAGACCTTTGACGGGCATTTCTCCGCGCAAAGGCCACAACCGACGCAGCGGTCCTCGCGGACGTACCTCGGGTGCTTCTTTAAGGTCACGGTGAAGTTTGGAGCCTCACCTTCAATACTCATGACCTCGGTGAGCGTCATCATCGTGATCATTGGATGCCTTGCAGCTTCCACAAGCTTCGGGGACAAAATGCACATTGAACAGTCGTTCGTTGGGAACGTCTTATCCAGCTGTGCCATCACACCACCGATGCTTGGCTTTCTCTCGGTTAGGTAGACCTTGAAACCGGATTCAGCCAGATCCAATGCTGTCTGAACACCGCCAATGCCTCCTCCTACCACCAAAACGGAACCAGTCTTTTCCGACATTCGTGCTCCTCCTTCTTTTCATCTGATACTTTATTTACCTTAAAGAAAGGACCCCCATCCTCTTCTCCGAAAGAGGCGATGGCCCTTGCGCCTGCACATTGTGCACTGTCTCCCCTATATACCACCCAGATGATTTGAAACGAAACATCGTCCCGTTGCATGTGTTATCATTTGACAGGGTAGTTTGCCCTTCATGATGCGGAGCATATTTCAACGTTTTGAAACTCCTGAGGGCGTTCGATTCATTGAACATGCGAATGTTCGTTATCGCTTTCTGTTTAAATGAGTTTCGGTTTTTTACTTAGAAATCTATGAAGGATAAGCATGCATGTAACAACGCTTCTGATGGGATTCGTTGATGTCCTCAAGAAACGCACCGTACGATGAAACATTAATCAGTAAGATTTGAAATCTTGAGTTCTCCGCGCTCTTGGAAATGATACGAAATGAATTCGACGAACGACAAAAGACATGTCCTCATGCAGACCGTCCCCCTGAGGATCAAGGATGGGTTCAGAGAGACTATCGGAAAGCTGAGGAAGATCGCCCCCTCCAAACTGAGGGTGAAGGACCATAAGGTTCAAGGGAACCGCGAGCGGCCGGCCGTCAGGGTCATCGGGCCGAAGGTCAAGAACCTGAAGTGCACGATGTGCATGGGGTACATCAAGGTGGGCCTCCAGTATGCTCAGTGCGACTGCGGGGAGATATATCACGTCGTATGCCTAGCCCGAACGGGGTTCTGCCCCATATGTAACAAGAAGTGGGAAGAGAAGGACATCGAGCCGGTGACGAAGACCAATGGCGATAGCAGCTCGTCCCCGTTGTACAAGAACCTGGAATGCCCATCCTGCGGTGAGCGGGTAAGCGCGTTGGACCTTGAGTGCAGATGCGGGGCGATCTTCGTCAAGGACAACGATTCTTTCCTTTGCCCGGAATGCGGCGGCAGGGTCGGTTTGACCGACATGGTATGCAAGAGCTGCGGGGAGCGGTTCAGGGATTGCGAGATGGTCACATGCCCAGAGTGCGGACGCAAGTTCGACGCGCTCGATGGATGCTGCGAGTGTGGCACATTCGTCGGCGACCATTGTCCCGAATGCGGATGCGAGCTTGAGAAGGACGATTCTTGGTGCCCCAGATGCGGGGCGAGGATAGATGTTGTCGGACCTTGACAGAAAGCGGCCTCGAATATCGATAGGGGTCGTTGAAACAATTGATATATATTGGAATCTTTATATAGAACTCGGGATGGGTGCACTTGAACCAATTTGATGACCAGGACCTAGAGAATGAGATGGCGCGCTCCGCCGGGAGCGGACCGCAGATGCTGAGCGAGGACGACGAGGAACTTCTGAAACTTGTCCAGTCCTTGAGAGTGAAGATCTCGATCATAGGATGCGGCGGCGGTGGCTCGAACACCGTCAGACGCCTGACGCAGGCAGGCGTCTCCGGCGCCACGATCGTCGCATGCAACAGCGATGCCAGGCACCTGCTTTCAATACAGGCGCCGAACAAGGTCCTTCTAGGGAAGGCGACAACGAAGGGGTTAGGGGCCGGTGCGATCCCCGAGGTGGGCCAGAGGGCCGCTGAGGAATCGGAGCCCGAGCTGAGGAGGTTCCTCGAAGGTGCGAACATCGTCTTCGTCACCGCGGGAATGGGCGGGGGCACTGGAACCGGTTCCGCGCCTGTCGTCGCCGAGCTCGCCAAGCGATACGGTGCGCTTGTGATCGGTGTCGTCACCTTGCCGTTCAAGGCGGAAGGGAAGCTGAGGTACGACAACGCCATGAGGGGTTTGAACAGGCTTCAGGAGATGTGCGACACAACCATCGTCATACAGAACGAGAGGCTCCTAGAGATCGTCCCGAAGCTCCCGATAGAGGCGGCGTTCAAGGTCGCCGACGAAGTGCTCATGCAGGCGATCAAGGGCATCACCGAGGTGCTGACGAAGCCGGGCCTCGTCAACGTCGATTTCAACGACATCATGACGATCACCAAGAACGCTGGACTGGCGATGATAGGTCTAGGCGAGAGCGATTCCGATGAGGACAGGGTAGATAAGGCCGTCTCCGACGCGATGTCGTCCCCGCTGCTCGGCCAGGTCGACCTTCATGAGGCGAAGGGAGCGCTCGTCAGGGTCATAGGCGGCCCGGACATGACCGTGACCGAGGCAGAGAAGGCGGCGGAACTGGTCAGCACCAAGGTCAACCCGAGGGCAAGGATCATATGGGGATGCAGCGTCGACCCCCAGATGACAGGGAAGGTCGCCGTGCTCGTCGTCATAACCGGCGTCCGCTCGGGCGTCCTCACCCCGAAGGTGGAGGCGTCGAAGCCCCAGCCGAAGAGATGATCACTTAGATGACGGTCAAATCCAAACGGGGCAGGCGCAGGTACATCTATATCGAGTCCGCGAGCGGTGACCTTACCTCCCGCGAGGATTTCATAAGGTCGGTCGTCTCCCCCGCGGAGGCGGGGAAGGCTCCGTCCTTGAAGGTCATTCAGTTCGATGGCGTCAAAGGCATCGTGAGATGCTACCTCAAGGACGTGGAGCCCCTGATGGATCTCATCAACGGCGCGGGGGGAGGCACCCTGCTCCGCACCGTCAGAACCTCCGGGACGCTCAAGACCCTGAGGGAGAGATATTTCAACGGCGAGAAACCGCCACGTTCTCGATGAGAAAGCCAAGATCGAGCTAGCCAGCATCTTCTTTGGTTGCGTTCAAGTTACCCAATAAATATATATTGCTTCGTTTCTTAGGTGGTTCGATTAGCGTAAGGAGTGATTAGATGCAGCCAGGACAAATGGCCTATGATAGGGCTATCACGGTTTTTTCGCCAGATGGAAGATTGTTCCAGGTTGAGTACGCCCGCGAGGCCGTCAAGAGAGGCACGACCACGGTCGGACTCAAGTTCAAGGATGGAGTGGTCCTCATAGTGGACAAGAGGATCGCGAGCAGGCTCATGGAACCAAAGTCCATCGAGAAGATATTCCAGATAGACCACCACATCGGATGCGCGACCTCGGGGCTCGTCGCTGACGCGAGGATCCTCGTGGACCAAGCGCGGGTGATCGCCCAGGTGAACAAGATAACCTATGATGAGAACATGGGCGTCGAGGACCTAGTGAAGCGCATATGCGACTACAAGCAGAACTATACACAATACGGAGGGGTGAGGCCCTTCGGAACCGCTCTGCTCGTCGCTGGCTGCGATGATCAGGGTGAGCACCTCTTCGAGACGGACCCGAGCGGGGCCCTTGTATCTTACAAGGCTGGAAGCATCGGGGCCGGAAGGAACGCCGTAATGGAGGTCTTCGAGGAAGCCTACCAAGAGGGCATGGGCCAGGATGAGGCCGTCACCCTCGGGCTGAAGGCGCTGAAGAAGGCGACCGAGGAAGAGAACCTCAACCCGAAGGCGGTCGAGATCGGACTGGTCAAGAGGGGAGAGGACTTCCGCCGCCTTACGGAGCAAGAGGTAGAGGCCTACATCAAACAGGCCAGCTCTTAATGGGGTTTAGATGGTCGACATCGAGGATGCGATTGTTGCCCGCCTTGAATCCCACGGCGAGTCGTTCGAGGTTCTCATAGACCCAAAGGTGGTCAACCAGCTCAAGGAGGGAAAGGAAGTCAACCTCTTTGACAACATGGTCATAGATGAGATATTCAAGAACGCTCACAAGGGAACGAAGGCGCCTGAGGACAAGATGAAGGAGGTCTTCGGGACGACCGACACGGTCGAGGTAGCGAAACAGATCATTCTCAAGGGAGAGGTCCAGCTCACCGCGCAGCAACGAAAGGAGATGCTCGAGGCCAAGAGGAAGAGGATCATCTCCGAGATAGCCCGGAACGCGATAAACCCGCAGACGGGCGGCCCGCATACCGCGCAGCGCATAGAGATGGCGATGGACGAGGCGAAGGTCCACATAGACCCGTTCAAGCCGGTAGATGTTCAGATCAAGGCCGTCATGGATAAGCTGAGGCCGCTGATCCCGATAAGGTTCGACAAGGTGAAGATCGCCGTCAAGCTCAGCGCCGACGAGTACGGAAAGTGCTACGAGGAGATAATCCAGTTCGGCAGCATCCTAAAGGACGAATGGCTGAAGAACGGCAGCTGGATCGGCGTTGTCGAGATGCCCGCGGGGATGAGGGACGAGTTCTTCGACCACATCAACCACAAGACCAAGGGCAACGCGGAGTTCAAGCAGGTCAAGTAACTGTCGCAAGAAGTAATGTAACGATTCGATCGATGAAATGGAGTTGAAGAGCATCATGAGCAACGAGAATGTCGGAGCGTCCCGTGAGGTCGTCCTACCAGGAGACCTCCTCGACACTGGAAGATTAAAGCCTGGCAGCGGTGCCTATTCCGAGGACGGAAAGGTCTATGCAGCTCAACTGGGCATCAAGAGCGTTAAATCGAATTTCGTCAACGTCATACCGTTAGGTGGAAGGTACATCCCCAGCCCTGGTGACACGATCATCGGCAAGGTCGAGGACATCGGCCCGTCGAACTGGTTGATCGACATCAACTCCCCCTATCCCGCACCTTTGCATGTCACCGAGGTGCCATGGAAGGTTGAGTTCGGAGACACCTCGAGGTTCCTCGGGGTCGGCGACACGATAATGGCGAAGGTCCTCATGGTCGACGAGACCAAGAGGGTCCAGGTGACGATGAAGGAGCAGGGCCTCCGCAAGCTGCAGGGCGGACAGGTCATCGAGATCTCCAACAGCAAGGTCCCTAGGGTCATCGGCAAGGGCGGTTCGATGATCCAGATGATCAAGAACTATACAAGCTGCAGGATATTCATCGGGCAGAATGGAAGAATATGGCTCGATGGGGATATCGACAACATGCTGGTCGCGATACGTGCGATCAAGATGATAGAGGAAGGGGCCCAGACGCTCCACCTCACCGAGAAGGTGAAGGAATACCTTGAATCGGTCACGAAGAAGAGCGAAGTCAAAGAGGATACCAATTAAACGGTGATTGAAATGGGTGGAAACAGTAATATCAAATTGATCGATGACAACGGCATCAGGATCGACGGAAGAAAGGTCGACGAGCTGAGGCCGATCAAGATAGAGGCGGGCGTCTTGAAGAACGCCGATGGGTCTGCGTACGTGGAGATAGGCAAGAACAAGGTGCTGGCTGCGGTCTACGGACCTAGGGAATGCCACCCGAGGCACATGCAGAACCCCGCAAAGGCGATCGTGCAGGTGAAGTACAACATGATCTCGTTCTCCGTGGACGACAGGAAACGTCCAGGCCCCGACAGGAGGTCGGTCGAGATATCCAAGATCATCTCCGAGGCGATGGAGTACGTCGTGTTCACCGAGAACTATCCGCGCACGTCGATCGACGTGTTCATAGAGGTCCTGCAGGCGAACGCAGGAACAAGGTGCGCCGGTCTGACCGCCGCATCCGTCGCCCTCGCGGACGCGGGGATACCGATGAAGGACCTCGTTCCGGCCATCGCTGTCGGAAAGGTCAACGACCAGGTCGTCCTCGACTTGAACAAGGAGGAGGACAATTACGGCCAGGCGGACGTCCCGATGGCGATGATCCCGCGCACCGGCGAGGTCGTCCTGTTGCAGATGGACGGGCACCTTACCTACGATGAGTTCAAGTACGCCATCTCGTTGGGCAAGAAGGCCTGCGCGGAAGTGTACGAGATCCAGAAGGACGCCCTGCGCCGCAGGTACGTCGTGGAGTCTGAGGCCGAGCAGGAGCAGCCTGTATCCGTTCCGGACCAGGAGGCCTGAACATGGCAAGATCGGTAGTATCCGAGATCAAGAGGGACCACATCCACAAGCTGCTTTCCACCGGAAAGCGTGTTGATGGCCGCGCCTGGGACGAGTTCAGGCCACTATCCATAGAGACGAACTATGTCGAGTCCGCTGAAGGGAGCGCAAGGGTGCACCTCGGCAATACCGATGTGCTCGTCGGTGTCAAGATGCTCATAGGCACGCCGTTCGCCGACACCCCCGACAAGGGAGTGCTCTCCACGAACGCGGAGCTCATACCGATGGCCTCCCCCTCGTTCGAGGCGGGACCTCCAGACGAGAACTCCATCGAGCTGGCTCGTGTCGTCGACCGCGGCATCAGGGAAAGCCAGATGATCGATCTGGAAAAACTGTGCATCGAGCCGGGCAAGGAGGTCTGGATGAACTTCATCGACATCTATGTCCTGGACTACGACGGAAACCTGTTCGACGCCTGCACGCTGGGAGCGGTATCCGCTCTGATGACCACGATGGTCCCGGCAAAGGCACACGAGAAGGGAGAGGACTTCAAGATGCCGCTCCGCACCGTGCCTGTCTCTTGCACTGCGGTGAAGATAGAAAACTCTTTATTATTCGATCCGACTCTCGACGAAGAAAAAGTGGCCGACGCGAGGCTTACCGTGACCACTGATGAGAATGGCGACCTGAGGGCCATGCAGAAGGGCCTGAAGGGTGCATTTACCATCGACCAGATCGAGAACATCATCGAGACGTCCCAGAGGCTGGGCAAAGAAATCAGACAATCGCTAGGGTGATCATAATGGCAAAAGGTACCGAGAAGATGGGAAGCGCCGGTAGGATGGGAGCAAGATACGGTGTAGTCGTCCGCAAGCTCACCAGGGACATCGAGAAGATCGAAAGGTCCAAGTTCGAATGCCCGACCTGCCACCACGCGTCCGTGAAGCGCAAGGCCTCCGGCATATGGGAGTGCAGGCACTGCGACGCTAAGTTCGCAGCTGGTTCGTACGCTCCGACCATCAAGAGCATAACCACCAAGGAGCTCGAGATGGCCAAGGAGAGGGAGAAACCCGAGGGAGGGGTGAAGAACGACCTATAAATGCGGCAGCTGCAATAAGCCCATACGCTCCAACAACGTCAACGCTGTCGGAATGCAATGTGAGAACTGCGGCAGCAAGATCTTCTATAAGGAGAGGCCGAACGTTAAGAAGGTCATCAGGGGAAGATGAGCAGCGATGCTCAGGGCCGTCCTTAGAGTGGAGACCCCCTTCGCTGACACCATCCTCGCCTCCTTGACGCCCGAGGCGGACCGCGAGATACCTCGCACGAAGGTCTGGGCGGACAAGGAAGGGGAGGACGTCGTCTTGAAGGTGGAAGCCACCGACGTATCGGCCATGAGAGCTGCCCTCAACTCCTATCTCAGATGGATGGTCATCGCAGAGAATATGAGCAAGAGCATAGGTGAGAAAAATGGATGAAATGAGCCCCAAGCTACAGAATCAGATCGCACAGTTCCAGCAGCTGCAGCAGCAGCTTCAGGGCGTCCTTCAGCAGAAGTTCAGGATGGAGGCTCAGCTCAAAGAGCTGGAGATGACCATCGAAGAGCTGAAGAAGGCCACCGCTGACACGCCGATGTACAAGAGCGTCGGTTCCCTTATGATCGCCGTGAAGGACAAGGAAGCCCTTCTCAAGGAGATCGAGGACGACAAGGAGACCGCCGAGATCAGGGTCAAGACCCTGGACCGCCAGGAGAAGATGTTCCGCGAGAAGTATCAGGTCATGCAGGACCAGATCTCCAAAGCGCTCGGTCAGGGACCTGTCGCTGGCGAAGAAGAGAACTGAACCTAAACCCCTTTCAAATCCAATTACCGAGATTTGTGATAGTTGATGTTCGAAAGTGTCCTGGATCGACTGCGCTCAGGAAGGAAGCTTGTTCTGATCCATGGGAACGCAGACCCGGACGCGTTCGGATGCGCCTTTTCCATCAGAGAATCGTTCCCTGACGTTGACATCTGCGCCCCCAACGGCATGGACCGCGTCTCGAAGGTCATCGCGAAGAATTTCGGCTTCGAACCGCTGACGATCGCGGACGTCCACGATTACGACGCGATCGTCGTCGTCGATACGAGCTCGCCGGAGCAGCTGGGCGGGATGAACCTCCATGACAACTCGTGGATCGTCATCGATCATCATTGCCGCACCGAGAAATGGGGTGCATGCAAATACTTCTGCGACGATACGAAGAGAAGCTGCGCAGAGCTCGTTTACGACCTTCTGAAGGAGGCCGGCGTCCATGTAGGAAGGAACGCGGGGCTGGCCCTGCTCGCGGGGATGATGACCGACAGCGGCCACTTCAGGTTCGCGACCCCTGGATTGTTCACGTATTTCTCGCTGATCATGCAAGAGACCGGGATCCAGATGGATGAGGCATATGACCTGACCGACCTCGAGTCGGACGTTTCTGAGAGGATCGCCGTGCTGAAGGGAGCACAGAGGCTGAGGTTCGAGAGGATAGGGCAGAACATCGTCGCAGTCTCTCTCGGCTCCTCGTTCGAGAGCTCGGTGTGCAAAGGCCTCCTTTCGATCGGGGCGGACATATCCTTCGTCGTGTCCCAGAGGGACGAGAACTTCAGGCTGAGCGCCAGGGCGAGGCAGGACATGGTGCGCGCCGGACTACACCTCGGCAAGATGCTCGAGGACATAGGCAAGGAGATGACGGCCGAGGGCGGGGGACATCCCGGGGCCGCAGGCCTGACAGGCGTTGGTGACGCCGAGGCCATCGCCAACATATGCATGTCAAGGGCGATGGACTTCCTTCGCTCGATCGCCGATAAGGAGAGATAAGGAAGGAGCTCAGCGCAGTGTCTTGAGCTCCGATATTATGCCCTTCACCTTTTCGTAGTTCTCCGGCTTCTTCGCGAAATACTCCCTTGCCGGGGCAAGTATCTCCGCGAGGGTCTCTGCAACGTTGTTCTTAAGGTCCATCGGATGGATCTTGCCTGCGATGAACGAGGCCTCGAGGTCCGCGTAGGAGCTGAACTCCAGGTTGCCTCCGAACTTCTCCGGGCGCTTTATCTGGAAGTTGTCAACGCGCTCGAATATGATGAAGTTCGCGATCTGAAGGACCGGGTTCCCTTCCACCTCGGGAGGGCAGAACGCCTTGCCGATCTTCCTCTTGATGTCCTCGGGGGAATCGTGTATGAGGATCCCGCTATCGGGGTCGCTCTTGGACATCTTGGATGCCAACGGGTCCATCCTGTTGCCGCCCTTCAGGCCCGATATCAGCGGCGTGTGGATCGCGACGGCCTTCTTCCACTTCAGGCGTTCGGCCGCCTCCCTCGCCAGCATATGGGCCTTCCTCTGGTCCATGCCTGCATAGGCCACGTCCACGTCCATCTGGAATATGTCGGCCGCCTGCATGAGCGGGTAAAGGGTCTTCGAAGAGTCTATCTCAGCCTCGTCCTCGTTCCTTCCCATGATCGTCAGCGCACGCTTGACGCGTGTGAGGCTCGAGACCTTTCCGATCTTCATGACCTTCTCCCAGTAGGTTATGTCCATCAGTTCGGAGGCCATGACGAAGCGTACCTTTTCCCTAGGCACGCCCAGCGCCTCGAAGCAGTCCTTCATGTACTCCGCGCAGGCACGGATGTTCTGGATGTCCCCGCCGAGCTTGTCGTTGAGGTATGCGTGCCAATCGGCCAGGAATATGATGAAATCGAAATCCGCATCGATGAAGTTCTTGACCTTCTGCGAGCAGACCATCCACCCGATGTGGACCAGTCCGGATGGCTCGAAACCGATATAGCCGCACGGCCTCTCCTTCGTCGCCAGCAGCTGGCGAAGGTCCTCGGGCGTCACTATCTCCTCGGCGTTCCTCGCGACTAGTTGGTATCTTGCCTCCAGGTCCATAAGAATCGAGCTTGAATGATTCGCCCGTTATTTAGTGATTCTGTGGGTCGCTCTCACTGGCGGTCATGCTGATGAGAACAAGCCAAATTGACGGCCCGCCGATAGATGCGGCATGGGAAATGGACGGAACAGAGCTGTTTTGTATATGTGCCTACAAGACTGTCCAGCAGCTATATTTCATATTTTTACCTTTGTACATATGTACATCATTCTCTTTGTTAATGAGATGTATGACTAGGAAAATAAGATTATATTATTGATTTATCTATGGCGCATTTGCGGTCCCTGCCGGAGGCTCCGGCTCGCGGAAAACGTCGAGGTTTCGGCGCAGGGAACGAAAGGGCGTCGGTCGGAGTACCCACCGTATGAGACTCCGACCCGACCGCCCGCAATACTGTGAGGCATACGATGGCTAGAAAGAAAGACGCTGAAAAGTACGAGGATAAGGTTGCCAACGCCATGAAATTGGCAAAGGGTGTGAAGATGGTGGACTTCAAGTTCACGGACATGCCAGGCATCATGCAGCATGTCTCCGTTCCAGCCAGGTTGCTGGATGAGAGCAAGTTCGGTGAAGGCCACGGGTTCGATGGTTCCAGCATCCGCGGATTCACTCACATCGATGAGAGCGACATGGTCCTCATTCCCGATCCGGACTCTGCGGTCGTTGATCCCGTTTGTCAGGTCCCAACGTTGTCAGTGATATGTGATGTGGCCCATCCTCTTACCACAGAGCGATTTGAAAGAGATCCCCGCTACATCGCCCAAAAGGCCGAGGCATATCTGAAGACTACCGGACTGGGGGATGTCGCATACTTCGGTCCAGAGCTTGAATTTTTCGTATTCGACTCGGTCAGCTTCGACCAGAACCAGAACTCAGGCTATTACTACATCGATTCAGAGGAGGGCATATGGAACTCGGGCCGGAACGGCACTCCCAATCTAGGGCACCGCCCCCGCAACAAGGAAGGATACTTCCCTGTCCCGCCGGTCGATACGCTGCAGGACTTTCGTTCGGAATGCGTCATCCGCCTGGAACAAAGCGGCATCGAATGCGAGGTGCACCACCATGAGGTCGCTACCGCTGGCCAATGTGAGATCGGTATGAAGTTCGCCAACTTGACCAAGAAGGCGGATGAGGTCATGATGTACAAGTACATCCTGAAGAACACGGCCCGTGAGTTCGGTAAGACCCTCACCTTCATGCCAAAGCCCTTGTTTGGCGACAATGGCACGGGTATGCATGTGCACCAGTCATTTATGAAGGACGGAAAGAACGTGTTCTATGACGAGGAGGGCTATGCCCAATTGAGCCAGACCGCCCTCTATTACATCGGAGGCCTGTTAGAGCACTCGGCGGCCTTGTTGGGACTGACATCCCCGTCGACGAACTCGTATCGCCGTCTGGTGCCTGGATATGAGGCTCCGGTCAATCTTGTTTATTCGATGAGCAACAGGTCCGCAGCCATACGTGTTCCGATGTACAGCAAGAACCCCAGGGCCAAGAGGATCGAGTACAGGCCGCCAGACGCCACGTCCAACCCGTATCTCGCGTTCTCCGCCATGCTCATGGCCGGTCTGGATGGTATCAAGAAGAAGATCAGTCCGGGCGAGCCCCATGATACTGACCTCTTCGAACTGTCCATAGAGGAAGCTGCGTCGATCAAGCAGGTCCCCGGTAGCCTGGACAAGTCGCTTGAAGCATTAGAGGCCGATAACGACTTCCTATGCCAGGGCAATGTGTTCACCCATGATCTGATCGATACATGGATCGAATACAAGAGGGTCAAGGAATGCGATGCCATAAGGCTGCGCCCGCACCCGTGGGAGTTTTTCCTCTACTACGATTGTTGAGACGGATCCCCTCAAATCCTTTTTAAACCCTTTTCTCCCATCTTTTAAGACCCTGACCTGTATTGTAGGTGTGCTCCACTCGACATGCTTGAAGGGCTGATTATGAGAATAGACAAAAGACGTACGATGATCGCCTATGGCGTCATGACGCTCATTTGCGGCGTCATCGCATGGTCTTACTCCATCGATAACAACGAGGTCCATCTGAACAATGAGATCCTCATACCCTTCTCGTTCATCGCCCTGGGCGTCCTGATCAAATATGGAGACCAATCGTACGATTCCAATTGCTTCAGCAGAAGGATATCGAACCTCCTGTCGGTCCCCTGCGGACTATGGATGGGCGGCCTGATCATATTCGACCCGGACACGGCGACGATATTCATCGGAATGCTCCTGGCCCTCCTCATCGCCTCGAAGTACGATAACGTGGCGTTCAAGCTCGGTTTCGGCATCGCATTCATCGCTTCGGTCATAACGATATTCAACGATCCGGGGAACGTCAGTTTTATTGGCATCATAGTCGTGTTCGCCGCTGCGTTCGCCGACGAGTGGGTCAGCGACAGGGCAGACGCCATGAACAAGAGCGGGTTCCTGTGGACATTGATGAAGGAGAGACCCGTCCTCAAGTTGGCCGTCCTGGCGCTCTGCGCTATGTCCATCCTCTCGTCCTATCTATACTTCTTCGCGTTCCTGGGTTTCGACCTGGGATATTCGTTCGTCGCCAAATATGCGGAATGGAGGGGGTGCGAACCTGCCAAGGCTTGAGGCGGCGATCATAGGAGCCGGTCCTGCGGGAGCGATGGCGGCGCTGTCACTGAAAAGGTCGATGCCCAATTCCAACGTCCATCTGATCGAAAGACTGGATGAGGGCAAGTACCCCAGATATCACAAGATGTGCGGGGAGGGGATCTCACGGAAGGGGCTCGAGCTCCTTGACATCGATTACGATAAGTTCGTCGTCAACAGGATATCGAGGGCGATCGAGCATTGGCCCGGCGGGATCGATATCGAGACGGCACTGGACGGGCTCATCATCGACCGTCCCGGACTTCTTAATGCGCTGATGGAGGAGTTCCGCTCCCGAGGAGGGGAGATCATCAGGGGAAATCTCCATGACATCGACATCACGAGGAAGGGGGTCCGTTCGAAGCTATCGGACGGCAGCACGCTCACGACCGACTATCTGGTCGGTGCGGATGGATCGAGATCGCTCGTCAGGGAGAAGATCTTCGGGGAGCAGGACATCGATCTCATCTGGACCGAACAGTACGTCCTGAAGGGGAACGGCCCCAGGGATGCCATCGAGTTCTTCTATGATGAAAGATACAAGGGAGGGTACAGATGGTCATTCCCCAATGGGGAGAACACGAGGATCGGATTCCCTAAAGGGACCGACGCGGCCCCCGGCGATGCCCTCGAGATGCATCGAAGGGCCATACCGATCGGCACGGTGAAGAGGCTCGTGCTCGGCGGCATCTGCCTGGTCGGGGACGCGGCCGCGCAGGCCAATCCCTTGACGTTCGGGGGGCTCAGGACCGCCTTCACGGCGGGTTGGATGGCCGGAGAAGCTATCGCGAGGGAGGACCTAGGCTCGTACCAGGACCTTTGGCGATCGTCCCCTTACGCTGACCCGATATTCAAGCGCGGATACGACATGATCTGCGCAATGGACAATGAGCAACTCCGCGTATCCGTCGAGCCGTTCAGGAAGGGATATACCGGAGCCAGGGCAACGCTGGCGATGCTTCGTCAGCCTAAATACCTTCAATTGTACAGGTCTTTCGAGAGATCGATGGAATTCGGATGGTGAGTGAATTGGAATTTGATGTACTGGTTGTTGGCGCGGGACCTGCAGGTTCGGGCGCGGGAAAAGGGGCCGCGGAGAACGGGGCCAGGACGCTCGTTATCGATAGGAAGAAGGAGATCGGGACGCCTGTCCAGTGCGGGGAGGTGGTGGGCCTGTCCCTCCTGGAGATGACCGACCTCAAGATCCCTCCCTCGGCCATCTGCGGAAGGCAGAACTTCACGAGGTTCGTCGTGTCCAGGAAGTTCGTCGTCGACAACCGCTCACCTTATTGGCGAAGTGCCACTGTCGAGCGCAAGGTCTTCGACAAGCATCTGGCCATGCAGGCTGCACTCTCGGGCGCGTCGGTCCAGGCGGATTGCAGGCTGATGTCCGCGGAGCTCGATGGCGACGACGTGCGGTCCGTCGTCCTTAGGTGGAGGGGGAAGGACGTGAAGGTGGAGCCCAAGGTCGTCATCGCCGCGGACGGGGTCCATTCCACCATGGGAGCGATCCAATCGAGGCCCCCCCTTGAAAAGGATGGCATCGCCAGAGGCATCGAGTTCGAGATGGTGTCGAAGAAGAGGGTCCCCCCCTGCATGCAGATATTCATCGAGCCTGAGATCGGCCTCGGCTACGGCTGGATAATACCGAAGGGGCCGTACCGGGCGAACGTTGGGCTCGGCCTCGTCGGTAGGAGCGAATCGAGGCGCGATTTCCTGACCGACTGGATCTCGGAGCACCCTGTCGTGTCCCAGTACTTCGACCCGGATAAGATCCTAGAGGTGAAGGCGGGGGACGCCCCCGTCCCTGGGTTCGACGGCGGACCGGTGGTCGGGAACGTGCTCTATGCAGGAGATGCGGCCGGGCAGACCCTGGCATTTGTCGGAGAGGGCATCATGCCCTCATACATCTGCGGGAAGGTGGCCGGCAGGGTCGCCGCATTGTCGTTTAGGAACAAGGGGCCGGACCTCCGCGCCTATGACGACGAGGTGAGGTCCGAGATAGGGGAGGAGATGGCCCTAGGCTCTGACCTGAGGGACGCGCTCGTCCTCATATGGTCCCTGCCCGAGCTGTCCGATGATGAGAGGTCGATGGTCTCTGGGATGCTCATGAACGAGCTTCTCACCGAGGACGACATGTCGATGCTCGGCTCGCTGCCTGATGAGAAAGGGATGCTGGCGATCGCGAAGCAGAGGGCGAAGGGGTCTGGAAGGCCGATCAGCATCAGGAGACTATAGCTCCGTCAATCGCGGCGCCTCATCAGCTTGCGGAGGCCGACCAGCTTCAGTGCGGGTTCGGACGGCCTGCCCTTGAACAGCCCGTCCATCATCTGCTCGACCCCGTCGAGGGCCTCCTTGTCGTACGGGGACCACCACAGGTCCCTGGGGTATCTTCCGTCATCGACATGGATGTGCTGCGAGTCCACAAGCTCCATGAACCCAAGCTCTCCGTGCGTCCTCCCGAAGCCGCTCCCCTTGCTTCCGCCCCATGGCGTGGCCCCGAGGCCGTACGTGTAGAGGCAATTGTTGATCATGACCGTGCCGCCAGGCAACCTCCTGGCGATCTCATTTCCCTTTCGCAGATCGTCCGTCCATACGGACGCCGTGAGCGCGTGGGGGTTGTCCCAAGCGAAATGGATGGCCTCCTCCTCCGTCTTGAAGGGGAGCAGTGCGACGATCGGCCCGAACGTCTCGTTCTGACAGACCTCCATGTCCTGGGTCACGTCCCCGATGATGGTGGGCTCGAAGAAGTGCCCGTTCAGGCGCTTGACCCTGCTTCCTCCGATGAGCACTTTCCCTCCCTGGCCGACGGCCATGGCGACGGTCCTCTCCATCTCAGCTACCGCCTCCTCCGATATCAAAGGCCCTACGGACACGGTGGGATCGCTCGAACCGTCCCCGATCTTCAGCGTGGATGTCCGATTGACCATATTCCTGGCGAACCCCTCGATGACCTTTTCGTGGACGTAAATCCTCTTGACGCATGCGCAGGTCTGCCCTGCGTTGACGAAGGAGCCCCAGACGGCCGCCTTTACTGCCCTTTCGATGTCGGCGTCCGGAAGCACGATCATCGGGTCCTTCCCCCCGAGCTCGAGCGTGACCGGCGTGAGCGTCTGCGCGGCCATCGACATGACCTGCCTCCCGGTCTCCCCGCTCCCTGTGAATATGATACGGTCGACCCCGGATGAGATCAGGGCCTTGCCGACCGTGCCGCCTGAGCCGTAGACGACGTTGACGAGGCCTTCCGGCACACCCGAGCCATCGAACAGCTCCTTCATGAGCGATGCGGTCATCGGCGTGTATGAGGACGGCTTGAGGACGACGGCGTTGCCCGCCGCCAAGGCCATGATCGTCTGGGAATAGGGTATGCCGAACGGATAGTTCCATGGACTTATGATCCCGATGACGCCCAGAGGCCTTGGCGAGATGAACGATCTCCTCCCAAGGAACTTGAACGCCGTTCCCAGCCTCCCGTAGTCGACCTTCCTCTCCTGGAAGTTCGACTCGATGACATCGATGCAATAATCGCCGACGCTCAGGCCTGCCATGATGTCATTGCCTATCGCTTCGATCCGGGGCTTCCCGGTCTCGGCCATGATGACCTTGATCAATTCCTCCTTGCTGTGGAGGACGTTGGCCTGCGTCCTGAGCAGGACCTTTCTCCGCTCGCCTGAGGTCAACGCATACCATTCGCGCTGAGCTTCCCTGGCGGAAGCAACGATATCGGCCAGATTATCAATATGTGTGCAACGAACCTCCCCGACGAGCTTGAGCGTTGCGGGGTTGAAGACCTTGATGCGGCAGTCGCCTGCAGAAGAATTGGAAAGATCGTTCTCTGTCACGGGGACGAGAACGTTATGCAGATAGATGAACCCTGCCCGCAGAAAGGAATAGGTTCATAGTTTGGACTTCAGGTCTTCCATCGCGTCGAAGACGGTATCTCGGACCATCGACGTCGGCGGGCAGTACGCGTTCTCCATGTCCGATAGGAACTCGCCTACGGTGACCCCCTTCGTGATCACGGCGGAGAGCCAGTTGATCCTTCCGTTGACGTCCTCCTCGGCGACCACCTGACCTCCGATGATCTTGCCGTTCGACGCGTCGGCAAGGACCTTGACGATGAGCGGCTTACCGCCCGGATAGTATCGAGCCCTCGTAGAGCCTCTGGCCTTCCCCTCGACGACCTTGATGCCGTAGTACTCGGCAAGGCCCTTGGACAGGCCAGCCCCTCCGACCTGGATATCGCCGATCGCGCTGATGAACGGGCTTGCGACGCCTGGGTGGATAGCATAGTCGCCGGCCGCGTTGAGCCCGGCGACCCTTCCCTGCCTCACGGCGGAAGAGCCGAGCTGGCTCATCGTCGGGCCTGGTGCAACCGACGACTCGCACATGACGACGTCTCCGGCAATGTAGACGTCCTTGAGCAACCTGCCCTTGCGGTAGGGCTGCATCGTCGCGCTCACCCTGACCGCGCCGAGCGCACCGATGTCGAGGCCCATCAAGTTCGGAAGCTCCAGGTTCGCCCTGACGCCCGTGGCCATTATGACCATCTGGCATGGGACGTCCTTACCTCCGACGACGACCTTCTCGACCTTGCCATCGCCGCCGATGGAACCGCAGGGATCTCCCATCAGGAACTTGATGCCGAGTGACTCGCAGTGGTCCTGGACCATCTTGGCCATGTCCTCGTCGAATATCCTAGGGATCGTCTGTTTGAACATCTCCACGACCGTGACGTCCTTGCCGGCTTTGCGCAGCGCAACCGCCATCTCGAGGCCGATCACCCCTGCGCCGACGACCACGGCGCTCTTCACGTTCGGAAGAGCGTCCAGTATGGCCTTACCGTCGGAGATGAACCTCACAGGATACACGCCTGGCAGTTTCGTCCCCTCGATCGGGGGGAACAATACGTTGCCGCCAGTGGCCAGTATCAGCGAGTCGTAATCGTGCTTCGTGCCGTCGGATGCGGTGACCTTCTTCGCATCGACATCGACGGACGTTATCTTCGTCCTGATATGGACCGCTATGTTGCGCTCCTTCCCGTACCATTCGGGGGTGTGCATGACGATCGATCCGAAGTCCTTGATCTTGCCTTCGATGACGAAGGGGATCGCGCATGGCGAGTATGAGACATGACCGTCCTCGGTGAAAACATCGATGATCGAGTCTTTCGAGCTTGAACGGGCTGTCGACGCTGCTGTCATTCCAGCTGCGCCGGAGCCGATGACTATGATCTTTCGGGCCAATTCGGCAACCTCGCCAGCGGATTCTTGAGCCTGAATATAAAGTGTTCCTTGGGGATATAGCGGCGACATGCCCCCTTTCTTCTGCACGATTTTTTATAGACCTACCACAGATGACCCGTCCGAAGGTTATTGGAAGGACTCCGATGAGAGAGGAAAGACAAGCCCCCGACAAGACAAGCCCGGTCACGGTCTGGAAGGAAGATGACATGATCGACGGGCAGAGGGTCAGGGCGATGGTCGTCATCCTCAGGACGAAAGGTTGCTGGTGGGCCAAGAAGGGAGGCTGCACGATGTGCGGCTACAACGTCGAAAGCCTCGACGACCTCACCTCCGACGACCTGAGGTCCCAGATATCGAAGGCGGCGCTGAAGTACGAGGGCGAAAGGATGGTCAAGGTGTATACATCCGGAAGCTTCCTCGACGAGAACGAGATGCCTTCGGATGTGAGGGATGTACTGTTCGAGACCTTCGCCAAGGCCGACAAGGTCCTGTTCGAGAGCCGCCCCGAGTTCATCACTGAGGAGATGCTCGCCAAGCTGCCGAAGGGCAGGTGCGTCGTAGCGCTCGGCCTAGAGACGGAGAGCGATGATGTTCGCTCGAAGTGCATAAGGAAGGGGTTCAGGCGGGCGGACATCGAGAAGGCCGCGGAGAACCTCAAGGCGGCGGGCATACCGATCCGCACGTATCTGATATTGAAACCTCCGTTCCTTACGGAGAAGCAGGCCATGGACGATACGATACGCTCCATCGCGTTCGCGTCATCATTCTCGGATTCCATATCCATCAACCCGCTTAACGTTCAGTCGGGAACCGTCGTCGAGGACATGTGGAGACGCGGCGATCTCAGACCGCCCTGGCTCTGGTCGCTCGTCGAAACGCTCAGGGAAGGCAAGCGCCTCACGAGCGTGAGGGTCATGTCCGCCCCGAGCGGAGGGGCCACGGCCAGAGGGGCCCACAACTGCGGCAAGTGCGACAGAAAGGTTCTTGACGCGGTCGAAAGATTCTCGTTCTCGCAGAACCTCGACGACCTAGAGGGCCTGGACTGCGAGTGCCGCGTCCGGTGGAGGGCCGAGGTCGACCTTCAGGGCGTCATGAGGACGACGGTCGACATGTCGCGTCACATAGAGGACGAACCTGAGCTATGAGAAAAGGACCGGTGAGCAGAAATGGACTATGATGTCAAGAAGGGACACTACAGCGATATAGAGGGCGACGGGCTCCGGAAGATCGCGGAGAGCGCCTTCGGAAAGGCAGAGATGAAAGCAGATACGGTCACTGCCTCGTACGGAGCGATAGAGAGCCTTGAGGCGAAGGTCCTGAGCAAGAGCTCGGTGAGCATCAACACGAAGATGAGGACCGATGTCACCTCCGAGGTCGCGAACGAGACGATCAAGCGATACAACACCTTCCTCGAGGGAGCTACCGGTTTCACCTCAAAGGAGAGGCGAACGAGGCTTCAGAAAAAGGCGAAGGAAGGCAAGCTCTGATCCTCGCTATGGCCAGATGCCTAAAAACCTCATCCGCTATTATTTATGCAGATGAGGTCCAGAACACCATACAATTTATATACATCTAGTTTTATGGGAGGCCGCTCAACGCATTGAGGACGTTCGACCAGACTCCTTGGGCAATGTGAAAACATCCCTCAACCGTCGTCCAACAATATTCTGGACGGCGAATTCAGAGTCACGGTCGAAGGTGCAAATCTCAACACTCTTGAGACAGAGCGTTAGCAACCAGAGAGTGTACTCTCTCACAACTGAGAGGGGGATATATGCCGAACAAGAGACGTCCAAGACAAGGCTCGATGGCCTATTCGCCGAGAAAGAGGGCATCGAGGCAGACACCAAAGATAGACCACTGGCCCGAGATCAGCGAAGGCCCGAAGGTCCAGGGATTCGCCGGCTACAAGGCCGGGATGACGCACGCAATGATGGTGGACTACAGAAAGCAGAGCACCACCGCCGGTCAGGAGATCCGCATCCCTGTCACCGTCGTGGAGGTTCCGCCGATGAAGGTCGCCGCCATCAGGCTCTATGAGACCACCAGATATGGCCTCAAGACCGCGGGCGAGATCTGGGCTGCCAGCATCGATGAGATGCTCGCGCGCAGGCTGCCGATCCCGAAGAACTACGAACAAGACAAGGCCTGGGAGAAGGTCAAGGGAGTGGACATCGAAGATATCCGCATCCTGGCGTACACACAGCCTAAGATGATCAGTGGAGTCCCGAAGAAGGTCCCCGAGCTCATGGAGCTCAGGATCGGCGGCGGCACCATGGACAAGAGGATGGAGTACGCAAAGGGCATCCTGGGCAAGGACATCACATTCAACGACTTCGCCCACGAAGGCTCATTGATCGATGTCTCCGCGGTCACCAAGGGAAAGGGCTTCCAGGGAGCTGTAAAGCGCTGGGGCCTTAAGCTGCTGTCCCACAAGAACAGCAAGCACCGCCGCATGGTCGGTACCTTGGGTCCGAAGAGGCCGGGATATGTTAGGAACACCGCCCCGCAATCCGGTCAGATGGGCTACCACCAGAGGACCGAGGTCAACAAGCGCATCATCAAGGTGGGCGCAAAGGGCGAGGAGATCAACCCCAAGGGCGGGTTCGTCCATTATGGCGACGTTAGGACCAGCTATGTTCTGATACACGGCTCCGTTCCGGGAACCACCAAGCGTTTGATACGCCTCAGGGACCCGATAAGGAAGTACGGTATCGAGCTGAAGGAAGCGCCGACCCTGGTGTACGTGTCCGTAGAATCCAAGCAGGGGGCGTAATAAATGTCTGACAAGAAGGGCAATATCAACGTTTACTCACTAGACGGGACCGTCGTCAAGACGATGGAGCTGCCGGGCGTATTCAACACCGCGCTCCGCCCCGATGTGATACACCGTGCGGTTGTCGCCGAGGAAGCGAACAAGAGGCAGCCATACGGATCGAAGCCGGGAGCGGGAATCCGCCATGCGGCGTCGACCTGGGGCAAGGGCCGTGGTGTCGCAAGGGTCCAGAGACAGACGCAGGGAGCGAAGGCCGTTGAGTCCCCGAACAACATCGGAGGACGCAGGGCGTTCCCGCCGATGGCCGAGAAGGACTGGTCTAAGAAGTGCAACCAGAAGGAGAGGACCCTCGCAAGGCTGTCGGCGCTCGCCGCGGTCTCGAACGTCGTCGTGGTGAAGAACCGCGGCCACCAGTTCGACGATGCGGTCACCCTGCCGGTAGTGGTCGAGGACAACATCGAGTCCCTGAAGACCACCTCCGATGTGTTGGACGTACTGATCAGCATTGGGCTTGACGCCGATGTCGACAGGGCGAAGGACGGAAAGAAGGTGCGCCCGGGACGCGGAAAGATGCGTTCCCGCAAGTACCGTTCCCCGCGCGGCCTGCTTATCGTCGTCTCCAATGAGAAGGCCGACCTATTCACAGGCGCTAAGAACCTGGCAGGGGTCGAGGTCGTATACGCTGACAAGCTGAACGCAGGAGTGCTGGCGCCGGGCGGAGACCCGGGAAGGCTCACCGTGTTCTCCGAGTCCGCGATCAAGAAGATAGGAGAGTGGTGATAATGGCAAAGGACGTTCTTTTGCACCCGTTCGTAACTGAGAAGACCATGAACTACATGACAGGCACCCCGTCCCAGGACTACAAGGACGGCAACAAGCTGGAGTTCATCGTCGACAGGATGGCCACCAAGGCGCAGATCAAGAAGGCCTTCGAGGAGAAGTTCCAGGTGAAGGTAGTTTGCGTCAACACGAAGACGGCCAGGGACGGCAAGCACGCCATCATAAAGCTGGCGGAAGGCCACTCTGCCGAGGATATCGGAATGAGGGTTGGAGTGTTCTGAGGGGAGTGACATGGGTAAGAATCTAAGACAGCAGAGGCGTGGCCGCGGCACCAGCCAAACGTACCGCTCGCCAAGCCACAGACACGTTGGCGACGTGAAGCTCCCGCAAAACACCATGAAGGGCGGCAAGATCGTCGATATCATGCATGCTCCGGGCAGGCTGTGCCCAGTGGCGAAGGTCGACTTCGCCGGCGAGTCCATCATCATGTTGGCCGCCGAGGGTATCATGGTCGGTCAGGACATATCCGTTGATGGGGCCGGAAAGATCGAAGCGGGCAACGTCGTGCCCCTTTCCGCAGTTCCAGAAGGTACCTTGGTGTTCAGCATCGAGGGAAGGCCGGGAGACGGCGGCAAGTACGTGAAGGCCGCAGGGACCTCAGCGTTGATCGTGACAAAGGGCGAGAAGGTCGTCATGCAGATGCCTTCGGGAGCCTTCAAGTCGTTCGACCCAAGGTGCCGCGCGGTCGTCGGCATAGTCGCTGGCGGAGGACATATCGACAAGCCCTTCGGTAAGGCAGGGAACAAGTTCCATGCATATCGCAGCCGCAGCAAGGCGTACTTCAAGGTCAAGGGCATTGCAATGAACCCGGTTGACCACCCACATGGCGGTGGAGGTCACCCACATGTCGGTAAACCGAGCACTGTTTCGAGGAACGCTCCACCAGGACGTAAGGTAGGACGTCTCTCACCGCAGAAGAAAAAGAAAGGCAAGAGGTGAAAGTAGATGGCAGATGAAAAGTTGACTGGTACGAAATCCTCTCGCAGAAAGCAGAGGAAGAAGAAGACCGCCATCACGGCTAGGAGGAAGAAGGAATTCACCTACCGAGGCTTCACCATGGAGCAGCTCCAGGAGATGCCGTTCGAGGAGGTCCTGGAGCTCATGCCTTCCAGGATAAGGAGGACCTTTACCCGCGGATTCAACGACGAGCAGAAGACGGTATTTGACAAGATCAAGTCCGGGAAGTACGAGTCGGTGCGCACGCACCGCCGCGACATCCCGATCGTCCCCGAGTTCGTCGGCCGCAAGGTAGCTGTGTATAACGGAAAGGAGTTCAAGGAAGTCGAGATCAGGCCCGAGATGATCGGGCACTATCTGGGTGAGTTCAGCCAGACCCGCGGTACCGTGAAGCACTCCGGTCCAGGTGTCGGTGCGACCAGGTCCTCGAAGTTCCTGCCGTTGAGGTGAGAGGTGATCTGGACATGGTTGGATACACACAAGAAGCTGATCCGGACACGACCGCTCGCGCAATCGGCAAGGAGTTCCCAATATCCCCGAAGTTCTCCCGTGAGGTATGCAGGATGGTAATGGGAAAGAAGGTCGATGTAGCCTTGAAGATGCTAGGCGAGGTGACGGAGCTGAAGAGGCCCGTCCCTATCAAACGCTATAACATCGGTGTCGCCCACAAGACCGGCGTTGGCCCGGGAAGGTTCCCGGTCAAGGCCGCGAAGGCGATCATCAAGGTGATCGAGAGCGCCAAGCAGAACGCCGAGTACAAGGGCTTGGACGCTGAGAACATGCGCGTGAAGGTCGTCGCAGCCCATCTGGGCAGGACGATCCCAGGATACATGCCTCGTGCACATGGTCGCAGCACCCAGTGGAACCAGCAGACCGTGAACATCGAGGTCATCCTTGAGGAGATGAAGTAAATGGCAAGCGAGCGTAAGTTCATAGCCGAGAACATCAGAAGGACGCTCCTCAAGGAGTACCTTATGAAGACGATAGACAGGGCAGGCTTTGGCGGAGTGGACGTGCAGCGCACGCCCATGGGAACCAGGGTCACCCTGATCACCGAGAGGCCGGGGATCGTCATCGGACGCCGCGGATCAGCTATCAAGACGCTGACCAAGGCGATCGAGGACAATTTCAAGTACGACAACCCGCAGATCGAGGTTCAGGAAGTGGACAACCCCAACCTGAACGCTCAGATCATGGCAGAGAAGCTCGCCTTCGCTCTTGAGCGCGGGTGGCACTTCCGCCGCGCGGGACATTCCACCGTACGCAGGATCATGGACAATGGTGCAAGGGGATGCCTTATCATCCTGTCTGGAAAACTGACTGGAGAGAGGCACCGCACTGAGAAGTTCAAGGAAGGGTACATAAAGTACTGCGGCGACTCCCGCCTGAAGTTCATCAGGACCGGTTTCGCCGTCGCGAAGCTCAAGCCAGGTGTAGTGGGTGTCAAGGTCGAGATAATGGACCCTGATGCGAGGCTGCCGGCGGAGATAGACGTCCTCGGACTCGAACAGGCGAAGCTAGCCCTTCCGGACATGATCGAGCAGCTGATCCCGAAGAACGACATCCCAGACGCCATCGCCGTCCACGACCCTGAACCGGTCGAGGCCGACGTGGGCAAGCCAGACACCAGGGAGGTGTCAATCTAATGGCTTTGATGAGGACCGCAGAGATCCGTGACATGAGCCCCGAGGACCGTACAGCAAAGCTGAAAGAGCTGAAGGACGAGCTCATGCACGAGCGCGGTGCAGCCGCAATGGGTGGCGCACCTGCAAGCCCTGGTAAGATTAGGGCGATCCGGACAAACATCGCCCGAATCCTCACCATCCAGAAGGAGGAAGGGAAGTAATGGCTGAGATCTGCTCCGTGTGTGGACTACCAAAGGAACTGTGCATGTGCGAAGAGATCGCACGTGAACAGCAGTCTGTCAAGATCTACACCGACAGCCGACGCTACGGTAAAGTCGTCACTGTGATCGAAGGAATTGACTCCAACGATATCGACCTAGATGACCTGGCCAAAAAACTGAAGAACAAATGTGCGGCCGGGGGCACAGCAAAGGACAACAAGATCGAACTCCAGGGCGACCACAAGAAGAAGGTCAAGGAATTCCTGGAGTACATGGGGTTCAAGACCGAGGTCAGATGAGGACCCATGGACAGAAGGGATCACATGAGACGCGAATTCATCGGAACGGAGATCGAGGTCGTGGCTTCGGGCCACCAGGGTTACCTCATGAAGGGAACCGTGGTGGACGAGACGAAGAACACGTTCACGATATGTTCCGGAGGCAAGGAGCGCATGGTCCCCAAACCAGGGAACGAGTTTCAGTTCACATATGTGGGCAAACAGATTCGGATCAAAGGATCGGAGATCCAGCACAGACCAGAGGATCGGGTCAAGAAGATAAGGTGATCTTATGAATGGTGAGGTCAAAGACATTGGCATTGATGTAAAGGCCCCGCAGGCAACCTGCGAGGACAAGCACTGCCCCTTCCACGGGGAGCTGTCCGTAAGGGGTCAGGTCATCGACGGAATCGTCGTGTCCGTGAAGATGGACAAGTCGGCCGTCGTAGAGAAGAATTACCTGAAGTACGACCAGAAGTACGAAAGGTACGAGAAGCGCTCGAGCCGGTATTCCGTGCACTCGCCGCCATGCCTTGAGGTCAAGGTAGGCGACGAGGTTCGCATCGCGGAGTGCAGGCCGATCAGCAAGACCGTATCGTTCGTCATAATCGAGAAGAGGTGATGATCGTGAAAGGATTGGCTGGCAAACAGACAAAGGGAATCTGCACCGGCACCGTGCTTAACGTTATCGATAACACGGGCGCGAAGACCATCGGTGTCATCGCGGTTCCAGGCTTTCACGGTGTGACCCGCCGCTACCCAAGTGCAGCGATCGGGGACATCGTCGTCGCATCGGTTAAGAAGGGTACCCCCGAGATGAGGAGACAGGTCGTCTACGCGGTCATCGTTAGGCAGAAGCGTCCCTTCCGCCGCGCTGACGGTACGATGGTCGTCTTCGAGGACAACGCCGCCGTCATCACGACGGAAGAGGGCGAGACCAAGGGAAGCGATATCAAGGGAGCGGTCGCACGCGAGGCAGCCGAAAGGTGGCCGCGCATAGCAGCGACAGCATCCACGATCATCTGAGGTGAGAAAATGGTAAAGAGCGCACAGGCTAGGAAGCAACGCAAGGCGCAATACAATGCTCCAACCCACTTGAAGAGCAGGATGGTAGCATCGCACCTCAGCGACGAATTGATGAAGGAGTACAAACGCCGCTCGGCCAGGGTCGTCAGGGGCGACACCGTCAAGGTAGTACGCGGAGACGAGGATATCGTTGGTCTCGAGGGAAAGGTAACGGACCTTGACCTCGGATCGGGACGCGTCTACATCGAAGGAGTGACGATCGCCAAGGCAGACGGTACGATGGAGGCCCGCGCGATCCACGCGTCCAATTTGGTCATCGTCAAGCTCGAGACCAAGGACGCATGGCGCAAGAGCAGGCTCCAGAAGAAGGAGGTTTCTGCATGAGCAGCGACATGAAGAGATTGACGGCCCCGAAGACCTGGGCAATTCCCCGTAAGAAGACGATTTGGATCACGGGAACAAACCCAGGTGCGCACGACAAGCAGACGAGCATGTCATTGATGGTCATCATACGTGACATGTTGCACATCTGCGACACGTACGCCGAAGGGAAGAAGATCCTGTCCGGCCGCGAGATACTTGTGGACGGGAGGATCGTGACAGAGGAAAGGTTCGCCGTCGGTCTGATGGACGTCGTGTCCATACCGAAGATGAACCAGAGCTACAGGATGATGTTGGACAGGAAAGGCAAGTTCCGCCTCGTCCCTCTGACCGAGGGAAGGGAGAAGTGGAAGCTGTGCCGCATCGACGGCAAGACCATACTCTCCGGAGGAAAGGTCCAGCTGAACCTGAACGACGGAAGGTCCCTCATCGTTGAGAAGGACTCCTGGAAGTGTGGAGACGTCATCAAGATGGAGCTGCCGTCCCAGAAGATCTTGGACACCTACAAGCTTGCGAAGGGCAACGTGGCGCTGATCCTAGGAGGAAGCCACGCTGGAGAGATCGGGGTCATCGAGGAATACATCGTACAGAGGTCCTCGGCCCCGAACCTGGTCAAGATGAAGGACGGTGTTATTACGATCAAGGAGAACGTCTTCGTCGTCGGGATGAAGGCGCCTGAGGTCCTGCTACCGGAGGCGAGCGCATTATGAGCGACGTCATGAGGCAGCCGCGCGTGGAGAAGGTCGTCGTCAACATCGGCGTCGGCGAAGCGGGTGACAGGCTCGTCAAGGCCCAGAAGGTCCTCGAGATGGTCACCGGTCAGAAGCCGAGGGTCACGATCGCCAAGGTCACCAACAGGGACCTCGGCGTGCGTGAGGGAATGCCCATCGGATGCATGGTCACCCTTCGCAAGGATAAGGCGGAGACCTTCCTCGTGAAGGCCCTCGCCATCCGCGAGAACAGGGTCCAGATGTATTCATTCGACCCAGAGGGCAACTTGTCCTTCGGCATCAGCGATTACACTGACTTTGCAGGCATGAAGTACGACCCCGAGATCGGCATATTCGGTATGGACGTCAGCGTCTGTATCGAGAGGCCTGGTCGCAGGGTCGCGCTCAGAAGGATCATGAAGAAGAAGCTCCCCAAGAGCCACCGTATGTCCAGACAGGACGCGGCTAACTTCATGAAAGAGAAGTTCAAGGTGGAGGTGGTCGAGTGAAGCCAAAGAAACAGTTCGGGCGGTCAAAGGGCTGCACGCGCTGCGGTAGGAAGAGGGGCATAGTCAGGAGGTATGGCATGCACTTGTGCAGGCAGTGCTTCCGCGAGATCGCTCCGCAGATCGGATTTAAGAAATATTCATGAGGTGAGCAGATGCAGAGCGACCCATTGAACGATGCCATGTCAACGATCAAGAACGCGTCCGTGGTAGGCAAGAGCGAGTGCATCATCAAGCCCTCCTCGAAGCTTATCGGGCGTGTCCTTAAGGTCATGCAAGAGAACGGTTACATCAACCAGTTCGAGTTCGTAGAGGATGGAAAAGCTGGAGTCTTCAAAGTGAAGATGGAAGGCAAGATCAACAACTGCGGCGTCATTAAGCCGCGCTACTCCGTCAAGAAGGTGGACCTGGAGAGGTTCGAGGCCAGATACCTGCCCGCGCAGGACTTCGGCGTGATCATCGTCTCCACCACCGCAGGCGTGATCAGTCACGCGAAGGCGAAGGAGCTTGGGGTCGGCGGAAAACTGCTGGCCTACGTCTACTGAGGTGAATAGGATGACAGTTTCAGGACACGTTGAAGAGAAGGTTGAGGTCCCGAAGGACGTCCACGTCACCATGGCAGGCACCAAGTTGACGGTCAAGGGAAAGAACGGATCCCTTACACGCGACTTCGACCACATGAGCGTCAAGGTGAAGGTGGACAAGGAGCACGTCGTCGTCAGTTGCGATATGCCGAGAGTGAAGGAGAAGGCCATGGTCGGAACCTTCGCATCGCATATCTCGAACATGATCGAGGGCGTATCCCTCGGTTTCGAGTATGAGATGAAGGTCGTCTACTCCCATTTCCCGATAAAGGCCGCCGCCAAGGGGAACAAGTTCATCATTGAGAACTTCCTCGGGGAGAAGGCTGCCAGGTCCGCCAACATCATAGGCGACACCAAGGTCGTGGTGAAGGGTGCGGAAGTGCTGGTCTCTGGAATAGACCTGGAGGCCGTGTCGCAGTCCGCCGCGAACATCGAGAGGGCCACGAAGATCAAGAACTTCGACCCAAGGGTGTTCCAGGATGGAATTTACATCGTCGAGAAGGCAAGGAGGGCTAAGTAATGGCTAGGAAGAAGGATGTCAAAGAGCTTTCCGACCTGCCCTATTACAGGAAAGAGTACACCGAGCAGCTGAAGGGCATGGAGATCGAGGACCTCCAGCAGCTGCAAGATGCCTTGAACGACGAGAAGATGAAGAAGAGGATCGTCGATGACCTCGACGGTGTCGGCGAGAAGATCGCAGACCACTGGATAGAGGTCCTCAAGGACGCTGGATTCTCTCCCGCCGCGATGGAGGGAAAGGGAGCCGAGGTCGTCGAGGAGGGCGAATACGTCGCCAAGATCAAGCCGGAACTCTCCAAGGAGATGAAGGCCATGCTCGAGCTCCGCGACGAGATCAACGACAGGAGGCCACCGTTCCTACGCCAGGAGTGGCACCGCTACCAGAAGCTCGAGGGAAAGTGGAGGAAGCCGCGCGGAATACACAGCAAGATGCGCCGCCACTATGGCTACCGCCCCACGATCGTCTCGATCGGATTCCGCGGCCCATTGATGGTCCGTGGACTGCATCCGTCCGGATTCGAGGAGGTCATGGTGTTCAACCCATCCCAGCTCGATGCATTGGACGCCAAGCTGCAGGCCGCCAGGATCGGAGGCACCGTCGGCGCGAAGAAGAGGAAGGACATAATTTCAAAGGCGGACGAGATAGGTGTCCGCGTACTCAACAGATAAGGACGTGAACATATGGATCTTAAGAACCAGAAGCGCATGGCGGCTGACATACTCGGCTGCGGGTTCAGCAGGGTCTGGATAGACCCGAACCGCATCGATGACGTCGCTGACGCCATTACCCGGGCTGACATAAGGAAGGCCATTGATTCCGGGTCCATCCGCGCAAAGCCCGAGAAGGGCGTTTCCCGTGGCCGCGCCAGGTACAAGCTGGCGCAGAGGGCCAAGGGCCGCAGGCGTGGACAGGGCAGCAGAAAGGGTGCCGCCGGAGCGCGTACCCCGACCAAGAAGAGATGGATCCAGACCATCAGGCCGATCCGCGCGACGTTGCGCGAACTGAAGGAAGAGGGCAAGATCTCCCGGTCGACCTACCGGCTATTCTATAGGAAGGCCAAGGGTGGAATGTTCAGGAGCAAGCGCCAGCTTCTCCTGCACCTGAGGACGCAAGGTCACCTGAAGGAGGAAATCTGATGGCAACCGGACCGAGATACAAAGTACCGTTCAGGCGCCGGCGCGAGGGCCGGACCGACTATAGGCAGAGAGCCAGGCTGCTCCGTGCGCGCGTTCCGAGGGCGGTCGTGCGCGTCAGCCTCAGGAACGTGAGCATTCAGCTCATAGACTACGACCCGAAGGGCGACAAGGTCCTTGTGACCGCCCACTCCCGCGAGCTAGCGGAGATGGGATGGGACAAGGCCTGCGGAAACCTTCCGGCCGCCTACCTCACCGGCTATCTGATCGGAAAGAGGGCGAAGGGCAAGGGCATCGACTCCGCTGTCTTGGACATCGGACTGAAGGTGCCGGCGAAGGGATCATGTGTCTTCGCTGCCCTGAAGGGAATGGTCGACGCCGGTGTGGACATCCCGCACGGCGAAGAGGTCATACCCTCCCAGGACAGGCTCGTAGGCAAGCACATCGGAGACGATGTCGCGAAACTCGTTAACGATATCAAGACCCGCATGGAGGCTGACTGAGATGGATTGGAGCCCGAAGACCAGATTGGGAAGGATGGTCCTCAACGGAGAGATCACCTCGATGAGCCAGGCTTTGGCCACAAAGTTGCCGATCAGGGAGCCTGAGATTGTGGATATCCTCTTGCCGGACCTCAAGGACGAGGTCATCGACGTCAACATCGTCCAGCGCATGACAGACTCCGGAAGGAGGGTCAAGTTCCGTATCACCGTCGTCGTCGGGAACGGCGACGGGTTCGTCGGGATCGGCAGGGCGAAGGGCAAGGAGGTCGGTCCCTCCATCAGGAAGGCGATCGACAACGCGAAGCTGCACATGATCGAGATCAAGCGCGGCTGCGGCTCCTGGGAATGCGGATGCGGAACGCCGCACTCCGTGCCGTTCGAAGTGACCGGTAAGTCTGGAAGCGTCGAAGTGACGCTCAAGCCCGCGCCGCGCGGCGTCTCGCTCGCGGTCGGAGACGTGGCCAAGAGCATCCTCACCCTAGCGGGTGTCAAGGACAGCTGGGGATTCGTCGGCGGACACACCAAGACGACCGTCAACTACGCCTATGCGACGTTCAACGCGCTGAAGGCCTCCTCCTCGTTCCGTGTGACCGAGGAGCAGGAGCGCAGGCTGAAGATCGTCTCCGGACCGGTCATGGTCCACATAGCCGAACAGAATCCTATGGCCGATCTAAAGAAGGAGGAGTGAACCTATGGCATATGCAATCATAAGGGTCAGGGGGCACTCCGGTGTCAACCAGGACATCGAGGACACGATGAAGTTGATGTCGCTGACGCGCATCAACCACTGCGTCGTCCTCCCTGAGACCGACTCGGTGAAGGGCATGCTCAACAAGGCAAAGGACTACGTCACCTGGGGAGAGGTCTCTGACGAGACCCTCGCCCGCATGATAAAGTTCAGGGGCAGGCTCGTGGGCGACAAGCCGATCGATGACGAGATCGTCAAGGCAGGCAGCTCGTTCACCTCGATCCTGTCGTTCGCCAAGGCGGTCAACAAGGGAGAGATAAGGTACACCGAGCTGAAGGACGTCAAGCCATTGTTCAGGCTTACCCCGCCCCGCAAGGGATACAAGGGGATCAAGTACTCGTTCAAGAACGGCGGCGCCCTCGGATACCGCGGCGTGAAGATCGACGACCTCATCCAAAGGATGATGTGAAACTGAAGGATGGGTGAAAATAATGGTTAGCAAGACCGATAAGTTCAGAGGCTCAAGGACCCACGGACGCGGCAAGAAGAGCGGGCGTGGAGGAGGCAAGCATGGAGGTGTGGGTAACGCAGGTCTGCACAAGCACAAGGCCATGCACATGCTGAAGTACATGCCAGACCACTTCGGCCGCCACGGGTTCAAGCGCCCACAGAAGATGGTCTCCGCGAAGATCACGATGAACGTGAGCGACCTTCAAGAGAACCTTGAAACCATGATGAAGGACGGTTACGCTGTCAAGGAAGGGAAGGCCATCAAGGTCGATCTCGTCAAGATGGGCGTGGACAAGCTCCTGGGTTCCGGGAAGATCACGGTCGCCGTGGAGGTCCTGGTAGCAGATTGCACCGAGACTGCGAAGCAGAAGGTTGAAGAATCCGGCGGACATATCCTCCAGCCACAGTAATTCGGAACTGCTAGGGGATGGAGATGGCGGAAGAGAGAAGGAGCCGGCTGTATAAGCTGAAACCGTTAACCGACAGGCTCCCGGCCGTGAAAAAGCCGGATGGCCATGTCCACTTTAGGACCAAGATGCTATGGGTCATCGTAATACTAGTACTGTATTTCGTGATGACCAACGTGTATCTGTATGGTCTCGACCAGAGCGCGACCGTAGACATGTTCGCCCAGTACCGTGCCATCCTGGCCGGTGCGTCAGGCTCGCTGATGCAATTGGGCATAGGTCCGATAGTGACGGCTTCGATCATCATGCAGCTCTTCGTCGGGGCACAGATCATCAAGCTGGACCTGACGAACAAGGATGACAAGGCTGTATACCAGAGCACACAGAAGTTCCTGGTCATAGTGATGATCATAGTCGAGGCGGTGCCGCAGGTGTTCGGCTACCTCGAGCCTTCAACGACGTTCATCAACGGGATGGACGGAGTGTTCGGCGGCGATGGTTGGTTCGACGGCCTGGCGGCCGCGAGGCTCATAATCATCGCTCAGCTGTTCATAGGCTCGTACATAGTGTTCCTCATGGACGAAGTGGTTTCGAAGTGGGGGATAGGGAGCGGAATATCTCTCTTCATCGCGGCCGGTGTCGCACAGGCGCTCGTGACCGGTACCATTAACTGGGAGGGCACGGACTCTTCGGCGGCGATCAGCTCCAGCAATCTTCCCGCAGGGGCGATACCTAAAACCCTTTACATCATCCAAAACACTTCGTCCTCCGGCCTTGTGACCGGAGGTTACGAACAGATACTGTTCCAGCCGCCCAACCCGATCGTGGCGCTTGTCGGAACGATAGCGATATTCATGTTCGTGGCTTGGATCGAGTCGGTGAGGATCGAGCTACCATTGGCCCATGGCACGGCCAGGGGCGCAAGGGGCAGATACCCGATCAAGCTCATCTACGCGTCCAACATCCCGGTCATCCTGATGGCCGCATTGCTCGCGAACGTTCAGATGGTGACGCTGCTGCTGTATAGCAACAAAACGTTGTCCGGAATACCGTTGCTCGGGGGCAACTGGATGCTGGGATACTTCCCTGAAGGGTCGACCTCTCCGGAGGCCGGCATGGCATGGTATCTTTCAGCACCGCAAGGTCTGTACAGCTGGCTCCTGCCGATGATCAACTCGGACTCGTACGGATATCTGGCCACGGACCATACCGGGCTGCAGATAATGGTGCGCGTGCTTGTCTACTTCGGCGTGATGGTCATAGGTTCCGTGCTGTTCGCCAAGTTCTGGATCATGACCACGAACATGGGACCGGAGCAGGTGGCGAGGCAGATCGAGTCCTCAGGACTGCAGATCCCAGGGTTCAGGCGTGACCCGCGGGTGCTCAAGCGCGTGCTCGAGAGGTACATCCCGATCGTCACGGTCATCAGCGGTTTCACCGTGGGGGCGCTCGCAGCAGGAGCGGACCTGGTAGGGACCGTAGGTAACGCGTCAGGAACAGGTGTGCTGCTAGCCGTGGGTATAATGATCCATCTTTACGAGGCGATAGGCCGCGAACAGATGATGGAGATGCACCCGGTGCTGCGCGGCTTCTTCGGAGGCGATTGATAGATGGCAGATAAGGCAACATCCCCGGCACCTCAGGTGCCGACACCCCAGAAACCGACCAGCTCGACCTTCATGACCATATTCATGTTGGGTCTGGCGATGATCATACTACTGGACCAGAACCTGAGGTCTGCATTGGGCGAGTTGTGCGGGCTCGCCTTCAATCCCATAATCGGGTTTGACAACCAATACCCCATACTGACCCTGGTCATGGCCGGTCTGTTCATGACCGGACTGACGACCCTTCTGCGCCCGCTCTTCACGAACTTCGTGAAGCAGGCCGAGAGCCAGAAGATCGTCGGGGCATACAACAAGGAACTGCGCACGGCTCGCAAAGAGAACAACATGTACAAGATCAAGAAGCTGCTAGAGCTGCAGCCGAAGATCATGGAAAAGTCGATGGAGCAGACGAAGAGCCAGTTCAAGCTCATGCCGGTCAGCATGCTGATCATCATCCCGATATTCGCCTGGCTGGCGGTCTTCGTGGGGGATTTGGAGAATCCGCTGTTCGCGGTCCCGTGGTCGAGCTCGGCCAACTTCGAGGATTCCTATCTCCTTCCGTCGTGGATCCTGGTCTACTCGTGCGTTACGATCCCGTTCGGACAAGTACTTGCCAGGACGATGAGGTATTTCTCGTTCAGTAAGCGCTTGAGGGAGCTGGCGGCGCAAGGCAAATGAGGATCACCATCAGCGGACCCATCGGCTCTGGCAAGACCACCACATGTACGCTCCTATCTCAACGTCTCGGCGTCGAATGCGTCGTGTCGGGGAGGATGTTCAGGCAGATGGCCGTTGAACATGGTCTTTCTCTGTCCGACTTCGGACGCCTGGCCGAATCGGACCCCAAGTACGACAAGATGCTCGACCAGAGGATGGTCGACATCGCCAGACATAGCAAGGACATCGTGTTGGAAGGCAGATTGGTCGCGCACATGCTCACTGAGAACTCCATACCGGCGTACCGCGTCTACCTCGATGCGTCCCCCGACATCAGGGTCGGCCGCGTCGTCGAGAGGGAGGGCGAGGACAGGGAGAAGGCGAAGGCTGATATGCTGGAGCGCGAGGACTGCGAGGCCGTCCGTTACAAGCGTTTCTACGGCATCGATATTAGGGACAAGAGCATCTATGACCTCGTCATAGACACGGGCGCGCTCACGCCCGATGAGGTCGTCGAGCGCATCATAGAGGCGGTGAGTAAGGCAGATGTCCCAACTGATGAAGGATAAGACCCCTCGGTCGATGGGGAGGGGCAAGCGCCCCGAGGACCGCACGGTCGAGGAGCTTATGATCGCAGGCGTGATCAACCTCGACAAAGTGCAGGGGCCGACATCACATCAGGTCACCGCCTGGGTCAAGGACATCCTCATGGTCAAGAAGATAGGGCACGGCGGCACGTTGGACCCGCAGGTCAGCGGCGTCCTTCCGATCGCGTTGGGCAAGGCCACGAGGCTCACGGACCTCGTCCTGCGCTCGGACAAGGAATATGTCTGTCACATGAAATTGCACCGCGACAGGCCGCGGCAGAAGGTCGAGGACGTCATCAAGACGTTCGTGGGCGACATCTATCAGACCCCTCCGGTCCGCGCGGCCGTGAAGAGGCAGATGCGCGTGCGCAGGGTGCATGACATCAATATTCTCGAGATAGAGGGCAGGAACGCACTGTTCAGGGTCCATTGCGACGCGGGCACCTACATCAGGACGCTCTGCGTCGATATAGGCGACGCGTTGGGCTGCGGGGCGAACATGGAGGCCCTCAGGAGGACCAGGTCCGGCAGCATGAATGAGGCCGATTCCGTCAAGATACAGGACCTGAAGGACGCCTTCGTCATGTGGAAGGACGGTTCCGACAGGGAATGGCTGCGGAGCATGATCAAGCCGATGGAGGTGCTTCTCGACCCTCTCCCGAAGATCGTCGTCAAGGACGGGGCCGTCGACGCGGTCTGTCACGGGGCCGCCCTCGCCGCCCCGGGCGTCATCAGCTTGGACGAGAACGTCACGAAGGGCGCGCTCGTCGCATTGATGACGCAGAAGGGGGAGTGCGTGGCGCTGGGCGTCACGTTGATGGGCGCGCAGGACATCTTCAAGGCCGACGAGGGCCTCGTCGTCAGGACCGATAGGGTACTGATGTCCACCGGCGTCTACCCGACCGTGTGGGGCAAGGAAGAGGTACCTCAGTAGTTCATCAGGGACTGCTGCCCCTTCGGGTTAGGAACGGGGCAGGCCTCGATGCCTAGCTCCCGCCTTATGCTCTCAGCCATCTCGACCGAGTAGCCGTGCTCCAAGAACACCTTTTCCGGCGAGCACTTCCTCACGAACTCGAGGAGCTCGTTGTAGTCCGAATGGTCCGATATCGCGAACGCCTCGTCCATCCCGTACCTCCTGCTCCTGCCGACGTCGCGCGTCCCGACCACCCATCCGGTCACGGACGCCTTGCGCATCCGCCTGACGCCCTTATGGCTCTGCATTATGTCCGCCATGGCGCGCTGGTTGTTAGCTCCGATGAGGACGAAGGGGTCGTCGGAGCCGCAGTGGTCGTCCTCCAGGTAATCTAGTTCCAGCCCGCACTTCTGAAGGATGCGGCTCGTCCCCGATATCGTTCCGTGCACGTGCGGACCGAAGTCCTTCAGCGCGTGGATGAGCTCGTGCGTCTTTCCGAGGTTGGATGACGTGAAAAGGACGACGGAAAAGTTCTGCGCGAGGCTGTCCTCGATCCAGTCCTTCATGACCTTGAGCATCCCCTCCGTCGGGGGGAAGACGTACTCGGGCCGACCGTACGTGGACTCCATGATCAGATAGTCGACCTTGCGGGGTCTCGCCCCTTCGATCCTGAACCTGTCCCTCGTGCAGAAGTCCCCGGTGTAGAGGACCTTCTTGCCGACGTCGATCTCGAACATGACCGATCCAGTGACGTGCCCGGCATTGTGCATCGTGACGTTCGGATGCTCCTGCGGAAGGAGCTCCTTGCCCTTGACCTCGGAGATGAAGCGCCTCGTGAACTCCGTGCTCATGACGCGGTTCTCGCCCTTCCTCTCGTACTTCGTAGGGATGTGGTCCGAATGCGCGTGGGACGTGCAGAAGACGCCGTTGGGGAGCATGTCCTTTGACGACAGGCTCCTCGGGTCAAGGTGACATCCTAAGTTCTCTCCCGTCACCTCGATCCCGTTGCCGATCCTGACGGTGAGCGCATCCCCTTCCATGGAACTCGCCTATCGTTCGGCAGATATACAAAAGTTATCAAGAGACGCACATACTGGCCGATGCCTGGCCCACTTTCGGCAACCCCTCACCTTCACCGCTTTATATCGACAAGCCGAGACATGCGCGGTGAGGCCGTGGAATTCACATACATGGAAACGGAGAGCCATACCCGCGACGCCATAGCGGGGGCGATGGAGCGCTGCCGCTCCCTAGGGACGTCACTTCCGCCGGTGGACGCGATGCTGGGGGGCCTCGCTCCGGGCACCGTGACACTCATAGACAGCTCCGACCGCATGGTCTTCGAGCTCGTCAACCTCTACTGCTTCAACGCCGTCGCGGAGATGCACGAGCAGGTGCTCTGGATAGACGGCGGGAACTCCGTCAACCCCTACGACCTGAGCGCCATCTGCAAGCGCCACCGCATGAACCCTGAGGAGGTGCTGCACAACATCACCGTCTCGAGGGCCTTCACGGCGTACCAGATGTCCACGCTGATCGAGGACATGCTGGACCCCGAGGTGAGGCGCATAGGGACGGGGCTGGTCGTCATATCCTGCTTCCCCGACCTTTTCCAGGACGCGGACATGAACTGGGCCGAGTCCCTGCAGCTGATGAAGCGGGCGATGGACCGGCTCCGCCAGCTTACGAACGAGAACGGGCTCATCACCGTGGTGACGAACTACGGCATGTCGAAGATGGTCTACAGGAAAGGGCTGAAACCGCTGCTCTACGACAGCGCTGACCGCGTGGTGCGCATCGAGGGAAAGGGGCCGGCCGTGAAGCTGACCCTCCCGAGGGAGGGCGTCGGCATGCTCTATCGTCCAGTGCCCCGGAACCAGACGACCCTCGACGAGTACTGGAGGGAGATCGATGGGTAGGACCGTCCCGACGTACAGGAACACCGCCGAGTCGATGATACAGAGCTGGAACGATTTCAGGCGGGCGCTCCCGAAGGAAGATAGGGATATGTTCGACCACATGGTGAATGGGATCAGGATGCACGCGTCCGCCTCGACGTACGCCATGTTCAACGATCCCTTCGAGGGGGCGGTCCTGTCGATGCTTCTCGAGCAGGAAAAGGAGCTGGCCGCGCTCAGGAAGGCTGCTTCCCATGAGGGGCTGGATCATTGACTGCTACCCGGACAACACCGACGACTCGATGGTCATCTGGCTGAGGACGAGGTCCGGCACCGAGCGCATCGTCGAGAGGAACTTCAGGCCCGCGTTCTACGCATGGGCCCCGAGGGACAAGGAGGACGACCTCAGGTCCGCCCTGCGGATCGCCGGCATCGAAAGCACCGAGGAGAGAAGGAGGACGTGGCTCGGGGAGAAGGAGAGGAAGGTGCTTCGCATAGTGCCTCCGTCGTACCACGAGCTGATGACAATGGCCCGCAGCATCGACCGCTGGGGCCTCTACAGGGACTATAAGCTCTTCAACGTCGACCTGCGCATGGACCTCCGATACTACATGTCCCACGGGCTCTTCCCGATGGGGCTGCTGGAGTACGACGGACGGTACCGGCATCTGGACACCCCGTGGCGTCTGGACTACCCCCTCCCCGACCTGAGGATCAGCGAGCTGAAGGTTGACGTCAGGGCGGCGAACCGCATACCGACGCTCGAGGACCCGATAGCGGGCGTGACGCTCGGCGAAGAAAGGATCGAAGGGGACGAGGCGGGTGTCCTGGATCGACTGGTCAAGTGCGCCCGCTCCTCCGACCCGGACGTCATCGTGAGCGACGGCGGGGACGGGTTCTACATGGACTACCTGGCACACCGCGCCTCCCTCTACGGGATGAAGCTCGAGCTGGGACGGGACGCCGGGCTCCGCCAGGCGAAGGGCAAGAGCTACTTCACGTACGGCCGCATCGTGTACAAGGCCCCCGCCCACAAGATGCGAGGGAGGGTGCACATCGACTCGGCCGGCTCGTTCATGTACGACGAGTCGGGGCTGAGCGGGATAATCGATCTGAGCCGCCTCTCTAAGATGTCCCTGCAGGAGATGTCTAGGAACTCCCCGGGCACCGCCATCAGTTCCATGCAGGTCAACGAGGCGCTCCGCCAAGGAACGCTGGTCCTCTGGAAGAAGAACCTACCTGAGGACTTCAAGACCGCAGGGGACCTCCTCGTGTCGGACAGGGGCGGGTTCATCTACGAGCCGAAGGTCGGGATTCACGACGGCGTGACCGAGGTGGACTTCGCGTCGCTATACCCGAGCATCATGGTCGTGCACAACATATCACCCGAGACCCTGAAGTGCGACTGCTGCCCTGACTCCAGGAGGATAGCACCAGGCATAGACTACAGGATATGCGAGAAGAGGGAAGGGCTCCTCCCGATCGTCCTGAGGCCGATCATAAAAAGACGTCTCGCGCTGAAGCGGCTGGCGAAGGAGGGCGGGCGAAGGGCGGCGGCGTACTCGCAGATGGCCAAGGCCCTCAAGTGGGTGCTCGTGACCTGCTTCGGATATACTGGCTATCGCAACGCCAGGTTCGGAAGGATCGAATGCCACGAGGCGATCAACGCCTACGGGAGGGAGATCATGGTGCAGACGTCGGAGATGGCGGAGGCGAGGGGGTTCGGCATCCTGCACGGCATAGTCGACTCGTTGTGGCTCGAGGGGGAGGGGGACGCGGCCGCGTTCTGCTCCGACGTGTCTAGGAGGATCGGGATCCCGCTGGCGCTCGAAGGGAGGTACAAGTGGATAGTGTTCCTTCCGAACGTGACGACTGGCGTCGGGGCTCTGAACCGGTACTACGGGGCGTTCGAGAGCGGGGAGATGAAGCTGAGGGGCATAGCCTTCCGCAAAGGCGATACGCCCGAGCTCGTCAAGGAGATGCAGAAGGAGATGCTGGACCGGATGTCCCGATGCGAGGATTCCGTCGAGTTCAGGGAACGCATCCCCGAGTTCCTTGAGGTGCCGGAGACGTACATATCATCCCTCCGGTCCGGGGCGGTGCCATTGAGCAAGCTCATCGTCACGAGGCGGGTCTCGAAGGATGTCGAGGAGTACGCGCCCCGCCGCAGCGAGTCGCTCGACGCGCTGAAGGCACTAAAGTCCGCGGGCTTCAGCGTCCCGCCGGGCGAGATGATCGAGTACGTCGTACTGGCCGACGGCAGGAGGGCGAAGCCGGCGAAGTTCCTAGACGGGGACGAGGCGTATGACGACGCGCGTTACGCGGACCTCGTGAGGAGGGCGGCGAGCGAGCTGCTGTCTCCGTTCGGATACGACATCGAGAAGATGAGGTCCATATTGACCTAGAGGAGCATGAGGACGAGGACAAGGGGCAGGCTGACGACGTCCAAAGCCCTGCTCAGACGCGGCATGAACGTCCAGGCCATGCCGATGCCGTATAACGAATCTCCGATGTCGAGCTCTCCGGAGATGATGTCCTGGAACAGGTGAGCGAGGACCGCGATGGCCGGCAGGAAGGCTATGCAGGTGTCGAACGATAGCATCGAGGCGGCGAGCGGGAGGGCCATGACGGCGAGCAGGGCCCAGAGGGAATGGAACGCGCTCTCGTATCTTTCCGAGGGGGCGATGCTGGCATCCAGGTCCATTATCATAGATAGGATCGCGGGAAAGAACGCCATCTCCGTCGGAAGGCCGCTCAGCCGAAGGAACGGAACGGAGAGGACGAACGCGAAGGACGCGTGGAAGATCGGGGCGCTCACGTCACGCCCCTCCGAGCAGAGCGGAGATGATCAGGTCTCCGCCGGAGTATGATAGCAGGAGAGGGAAGATCAGACACCCTGTCAAAGAGACGCGGCTCACGCCGACGGCCGGAGGCAACATTCCAACGACCGTCGATGCCGCGAGCACCAGAAGTCCGGGGATGCCCGTCAGCATTAGGACCAGCACGACCTCGAACACGAAGATCGCCTTGGACGATGAGGAGGGGTCGGTGTTCGAAAGCTTGGAGGCGAGAAGTTTTCCGCACCACATGGTGAGCATGTAGCCAAGGACCGAAGCCACCAGGGCCGACAGGAGGAAAAGGGCGACCACGCCCATCCTGACGCCGGCGTCAGATGACATGTCCGTTCCGGTCATCATGTCGTCGATGGCAACGAGCACACCAGTTCCCCCACTGCCGGTCATCGTCAGCGCGGCGATGCCGAATACGGGTGCGGCCGTTCCCACCGAAGCGGACATCGATATGAACCGCTCGGTCGAGGTATCCGTGTCCTCCTCCCTTCCGGCTCCGACGGACATTCCCAGAACGGTTCCCGCCGTCGATGTTACGCCCGGCACCCACGCGGCGAAGAGTCCGGCACCCACGCCCTTCAACGAGGAGGACATGTCCGCATCTGTCCTTGGCTCGATCTCCTGCTCGGGGATGCCGGCGCCAGACGAGGATTCTATCAAGGAGGGGATGGCGAACAGACCGGTAAGCATCGGGAAGAGAAGGTTGCCGTCGAACCCTGCGAAAAGCTCCGCCCCGAAAGGACGTCCCTCCATTACTGCGAACCCGATCCATCCGGACAGGAGGAAAGCCAGCAACGCAAATGCCTTCGACCTCCACCGTGCCCTTCTGATCTTCCAGACCCCTTCGACGGTCACTTGCAGGTCCGCCTGTCCATGATATCCCTTCAGACGCCATTCGCCCGTATGCGTCGTTATGACACGTCCAAGACCACGCTTCTGGACCATGCCCGTCAGCGCGACATCCCTGCCATCTACAGGGACTGGTTGGCCAGCTAGCACGATCCTCCCGAAGGAGGTCCTTCGGACCCTGATGTACCACTCCGCTTCCTTCAGGTCCCGCTGGGACATCAAAAGTAACGAGGTCGCGGATAGGAGCAGGCCGGGTATGAACGGATCTATTCTATCCACCATGTCCGGGAACATGGCCATCGCGAGGATGAGCGGAAGGGACGCGAAGATCGCCGCCATCGCCCCGATGAGGGACCCGCCGGCGGCGCATGAGATCGCGTCCATCCCCCTCCCCGATAGCAGCAAGCGATGACCAGGCAGTACCGATAGGGACTCTGATTCCTCCGGAGCCCCGAAGAACACGGACGGGATGAAGTCTAGGAAGCTGTGGACGACGGAGGCGGATATGAGAAGACATGCGAGCAGTAATGGCGCCAGCCCGGGATCGATGCCGATCGTTCCGAGCAAGGACCCGATCAAGCTCCCCAGCAGCGGATATGCCATCAGGACCCCCATCGCCAGCGTGTTGACGTGTATGCCCGGGGTGATACCAGTGAAGGCTCCCAGGGCTGCGCCGAGGAGGGAGATGTCGATGACGAGGAGCACCGTCTCTATCTGCACGCCATGGCCATCCGGGGCGCGGGGCAATCATTGTGCGACTACGTTCAGCCTACTTACATAAAATATATTCACATTCGGTTACTCCCGGCAATGGGCAGCGTCATCGTAGCGAAGGACCTGGTGAAGAAGTTCGACGAGTTCGTCGCGGTCGACAGGATAGCCTTCGCCATCGAGGAGGGGGAGTGCTTCGGTTTCTTAGGGCCCAACGGGGCCGGCAAGAGCACCACGATGAAGATGATACACTGCGCCTCCCCAATCACGTCCGGGCAGCTGTCCGTCCTCGGGATGGACGTCAAGGAGAGGCCGAGGGATATCAAGAACCTCATCGGTGTGGCCCCGCAGGACAACAACCTAGACCCCGATTTCACCGTCCACAAGAACCTGACAGTCTACGCCAGGTACTTCAATATCGACGCCAAGGTCGCGAAGAAGAGGGCGGACGACCTCCTGGAGTTCATGCAGCTGACCGAGAAGAGGGATGTCAACGTCGAGAACATCTCGGGAGGGATGAAGCGCAGGCTCATCATCGCCAGGGCGCTCATGAACGAACCGAAGGTCCTGATACTCGACGAGCCGACGACCGGATTAGACCCTCAGGCGAGGCATCTGATCTGGGAAAGGATCCGGGAGCTGCGCAGGAAGGGCGTCACCGTCCTCCTGACGACGCACTACATGGACGAGGCGGAGAAGCTCTGCGAACGGCTGGTCATCATGGACAAGGGCAAGATCGTCATCGAGGGCAGACCGGCCGACCTCATAAGGGACGTCATCGGCAGCGAGGTCGTCGAGATGGACGAGCCCACGGACGAGATGGAGGCGTTCGTGAGGTCGAAGGGATGGGACCATGAGAGGACCATCGACAGGCTACTGATCTATGCGGCCTGCTGCGACGACATAGTCCTCATTATGAAGGAAAGGTTCGGCCTCGTCACGACGACGATCAGGAAGGCGACCCTCGAGGACGTGTTCCTGAAACTGACGGGGAGGAAGCTGATAGAATGAACCCCATAGAGAACCTCAGCCTGCGGTCCATCTCGGTCTGGAAGAGGAACAGGGACGTGTTCTTCAGAACCTGGAAGACGAACTTCGTGCCGTCGTTCCTGGAGCCGGTGCTGTACCTGCTGGCGATGGGCATGGGCTTCGGGGTGCTCATCAGCGAGGACCTCCGGCTGCACGATATCTTCGTCAGTTACATCGAGTTCCTGGCGCCGGGGCTCGTCGCGATATCGATCATGTACGGGGCCTTCTTCGAATGCACCTACGGCTCGTTCGTAAGGATGCACTACCAGAAGACCTTCGATGCGATGATAGCGACGCCCCTGTCGATAGAGGACGTCATCGTCGGCGAGATCCTGTGGGGGGCGACGAAGAGCTTCCTGAACGCTACGATCGTGCTGATCGTCATTTCCCTGTTCGGCCTCACCAACCTGCCGGGGCTCATCTTCGTCCCGTTCATCGCGTTCCTGGGCGGACTGATGTTCGCATCGATCGCGATGCTGTTCACGTCCATCACGCCGAACATGGACTCGTTCAACTGGCCGTTCTTCCTGCTGATAACCCCGATGTTCCTGTTCAGCGGGACCTTCTTCCCGATGTACGTGCTGCCGGAGTGGGGCCAGCTGATCGCTCTGGCGTTGCCGCTGACCCATTGTTCGGTGCTCGTGAGGGACCTCTGCTTCAACTATTTCGATCTGGCCGACGTAGGCGCGCTCATATACATCGCCATGCTGACGGTCGTCGCGTTCTTCGCGTCGATCCACCTGATGAAGAAGCGGCTGATCAACTGAGCAGATGGACGCGCCCATCGCGGACCTCGATCCTCACGAGCGTCTTGATCTCCAGACCCAGCCTCTGCTCGCAGGCCTTCTTCCCGTCCCCCTTTTCGATCGCGATGAGGACGTCGACGATCTCGACGCCCATGCCGCGGAGCGTATGGACGGTCCCGACGAGCGTGCCGCCTGTGGATATCACATCGTCGACGATCACGACGCGGTCCCCCTTCGAGATGCCGTTGACGTACATCTCCCCATTGGAGTACCCCGTGGTCTGGTGAACGACGGCCTCTCCCGGCAGCCCGTACCTTCTCTTGCGGATGACGTTGTATGGCACCCTCGTGCGCAGCGAGAGGGCGGCCGCGAGGGGCACGCCCATTGCCTCCGGACCGACGATGAGGTCGCAGTCCAGGTTCCCGATCTCAACGAAGCCGTCGACGATCTCGTCCAGAATGTCCGGTTCCATCCGCGGGATACCGTCCGTGACCGGGTGGACGAAATAATCGTAATCGCCCTTCTTTATCATCTGGGACGATTCGAGGCTCGCCTTGAGCTTGCCCATCGGAATGGATCTGTGAGACGACACGATGCTCATCGCCTCATAGATTTAAAAAATGAACGGGACCCCGCCTATAGAGGCCCATCGGAACTGCCGTCAGATCTTGACCCAGTATCTTCCCGTCCTCTTGGCCTTGCCCATGGCCTCGAGGTCCTTCAGCGTGCCCCTGACGAGCTCCTCGGACACATCTATCTGGAACTGGACCTTGAACGCCTCGACGATCTCCTGCTCGGTCTTCCCCTCGTAAAGGGTCTTGGGCAGCAGCGTCCTCATGTCCTCGTTGAGGTTCCATGGGAATATGAACCATGTCCAGACATCCTTAGGGACCTTGACGGAATAGAAATCGGGCTCGGTGCTCGAGTGGGTGATGTGCAGGAGGGTGCTGGTCTTCAGCTCCTTCGGCCTCATCTTGTTGACGTGCTCGCAGGCAAGGATCAGGCTTTCCCCCGAATCGGTGATGTCGTCGACGATGAGTACGTTCTCGTTCTCGATGCTGACGTTCAGTTCCTGCGTGAGCAATGCCTTGCCATCCTGACTGGCAGTGACGCCCCAGTGCTCTGTCTTCACGGCGTAGAGCTTCTTCACCTGGAGGTGGTCGCAAAGTAGCCTCGCTGGCACCCATCCCCCTCGGGTCAGCCCGATGATGACCGTGGGATCGTATCCGCTGTCCCTGATCTGGCGCGATACGTCCAAAGTCCATTTCGAGATCTCGTCGAACGTGACCACCTTGCACCTGAAGCCCTCGATCTCCGCCATGTCCTGAGCACCTTCCTGTAGAATGCTGTGGAGATGTTCTGCTGGATGATATTTCTTTTCCATCACTTCGCGCGGTCCAACACCGCATCGACGAACTTGAAGGACCTCGAATCGAACAGACCTCTATCGCTAAGCCGGAGGGACGGGACGACCAGCAGGCTCAGGAACGAGAGCGTGACGAAGGGGGCCGGGAGGTCACATCCGAACTTCCGCATGAGCTCGATCGCGGCCCTTTCGTCCTCGATGACCTTGGCGCAGGGTTCGGTCGACATGAGCCCGGCGATGTTGAGGACGAGCGATGCCTCTTCCTCCCCGTCCGTGACATGATATCCGCCATGTTCTGATGCCTTCGAGATCGCTTTGGCCATGGAGTCCCTGTCAACGCCGATGGCGATTATGTTGTGCGAATCGTGAGCGATGGTCGACGCGGCGGCTCCTCTCCTGAGCTTGAAACCCTTCACGAAACCGAGCGCGGGAGGGGCCTCCTTGTATCTGTTGACGACAGCCAGCAGGAGAACGTCCTTCCCGAGGTCCGGAACGATCACCCCGTTCTCTACCTTCAGCTTCTCTATCGCCTCGGCAGTCTCGATCTGGTTAGGGTCGGCGACGATCGCCCTGACGTCGGCCTCGCTGCCATCGTGCTTGATGGCCAGTTCCTCGACCGTGACCTCTCGCCTTGGCGTCCTGGCAGCTAGTGGCAAGGGAGAGGCTGCGAACAGCGCCCTCCCGTCCTTGGCCACGAGCTCGCCCCCGATGTATACCTCTAGGACCTTGAACTCCCGGATGTCCTCGACAATGACCATGTCAGCGGGCTTCCCCACGGCAACGACGCCAGTGGGCAGGAAGTAGTGCCATGACGGCCATGCAGTCACCGCGCGGATGGCGTGAATGGGGTCCACGCCCATGAGCACCGCCTTCCTGAGCAGGGCATCGATATGCCCCTCGGCCAGATCGACCGCCTGTATATCATCCGTGACGAGGAAGCACTCGTTGGCCTTGACGAACGGCAGGAGCGCCCTCAGGTTCTTATGACCGCTCCCTTCCCGCGCCATGATCCACATCCCCATGTGGAACTTCTCTTCGGCCTCGTCGGACGTGGTGCATTCATGATCGCTAGTTATCCCGGCATCTATGTAATCGACGAGCTCCCTGCCAGTTAGTCCTGGGCAATGGCCATCGACCGGCTTCCAGAAGAACTTGGCCGCCTTGATCTTCGCTATGGCCCCCGGGTCCTTCCTGAGGACCGCCTTGAAGTTCATCATCTCTCCAAGGCCGACGAACTCCTTCTTCTTCAGCAGCTTCTCTATGTCCTCGACCTCGATCCGTGCCCCTGATGTCTCGAAATCCGTCGAGGGAACGCAGGATGGAGCTGTGAAATTGAACCGCAGGGGCACGCCCTTTGCATCTTCCAACATGTATCCGATCCCGTCCATCCCGAGCACGTTGGCGATCTCGTGGGGGTCGCAGACGACACCTGTCGTTCCGTGTGCGACGGCGGTCTCAGCGAACCTTGAAGGGCAAAGCTGGGATGATTCGATGTGAATGTGCGCATCGATGAACCCCGGCAGTATGAACCGGGACGGCGCGATCTCTATCCGCTCGATCGATGTGACCGTCCCTTCTGAGAAGAGGACCTTGGCCGGGAAGATCTTTCCGTTGACCACGTCCACAAGATTGCCTTCGACAGACCCTTCCATGCGGTGCACTAGAGAGCCGGTCGGTAAAAAGGTTTTTGAACGGCCGGACCGCTAGTTCGGGACATGGTCTTCCCCCGGGAGGTTCTCAACGAGCTCAAGTGGAGATACGATTCCCTCGATGAAGCTGAGATCACATATGTCCACAGAGGGGCTCCAGGAGATATCATGACCATCAAAGGGGCCGCGATCGTCGCCCTTGGCAGGTCCTTCTTCGATACGGGCGACGCGACGATACCGTACCATAGGATCGTCAGAATTATTTGGAAAGGAACGCTGGTGTTTGGAAAATACTAAGATGTTTGAGGGGGCCTCGTTCTTTAACGGGGCTCGTTGCAGTTCGGGCAGTGGTGCATGAACGCCGGGTATTGGACGTTGCACTTCTTGCAACGGACCATCTCGACCTTCTCCTGTGCCCCGGGCTTTTCCTCTGCCGCGGGCGCCACCGGGACCTCCTGCTGAGGGGGCATTGGCTGTGCTGGTGAGTCGGTCTTGGGCTGCTCCTTTGCGATCTGCCCCTGCTGAGACTGGTACTGCTGGTACTGAGGCGAGAACACGTTCTGGAGCTTCAAGAACCCTACGAGTATCAATATGCCTGGGACTATCATGACGACCAGCCCCAGCACTCCCCATATGAGGAACATAAGGTTAGCGTCCTTGAACTTGCCCTGGTCGATCGGGTCGAACAATGTCGGCTTGGCGAGCACGACTATCAGTACCCCTAGGATCAATCCGGAAACTCCCGAGAACATTAGAGCGCCTATGCCTCCAAAAAGCGAGAACACGAGAAGAACGATCTCGATCACGAGGATTATCAACGCGGCAACGACGCCATAATACGCGAACTTCCTTGCCTCTGCGACGCTGGCCGGAAGCCAAGGTGAACCTGCCTCCTTGGGCATGAACGGTATATCATCAAGCTTCATTTGTTTCCCATCTCCAATTAGACCTACCCACGACTGGGCATCTGAATGGGATATGGGCGAACCCTATAAAAAAGATGTTCATTGCTCGGATATGAGCAATATCGAACTTTTATTTAGCCAGCGATAGGAAAGTGACTGAGGAACGTTCGATATATTAAAATAGAACTCCCCGCTCTACACTGGAACATAAAGCGATAAAGTGAGTTAATAATGAAATATGATGATTTTAAAAATCTTTACAATCAACTTAACAAATCCAGCGACATAAAGGACCTGTCATGCAAGACCGGTCTTGACGAAGAGCTTCTCAACGTCATTTACACTCAGAGGATCACGCGCGAGACCACACGCGCGTATTACAAGGTCGAAAGATATGTGAAGGATATGGTCAGGGACTGGCATAAAGGCATGTCCCTGCTCGAGATATCCGAGAAGGCGGAGTTCCCCCCGATAATGACGGGATTGCTCATGTTCAAGGAGATGGGCAAGGGCAAGAAGGAGTTCTGGAGCTACGTCAGGCAGCCTGACATCATAGCGAGCGCGAGATTGAAACGGGAGATCATCGAGATCACCGAGGCAGATTTCGTTTATTCGCCTTGGGCCAACGAGAAGCAGAAACAGAGGGGCATTTGGGGTGAGAACAACCTCCAATGCTGGCTTCAGGACCAGGGGATCGATTTCAGGACGGAGAAGGACATTCGTGGGGAGTTCACCAAGACCCCCGATTGCCTGTTGGACAAATCGATCCGGGTCAACGGATGGGATATCAACTGGATAGAGTCCAAGGCGACGTTCGGCGACCGGGTCGAGGTCAACAGGAACCTTAAGAAACAGCTGGCCCCATACCTGGATATGTTCGGGAAGGGCACCGTGGTGTACTGGTTCGGGTATGTCGATGATGTGGAGCTGCCCGAAGGTGTGAACATAATCGATGCCTCGCTGACGAACTTGACGTGCAAATACATCGATCGATGTCCGGAAAAATTCCACTAAGAATATTATAAGGTAAAGCAACTATTACCAGCATGGCCGCCCCTATGATCTCAGCAAGCGAGCTGGAGCGTTACTGCTATTGCCCGCTCAGCTGGTGGCTGGGCCGTGAACACGAAGCGACCTCCGACACGCTGCATGAGGGGGACCGCAAGCATGAGGACCTGAGCGTCGAGCTGGAGGAGATCGTCCAGACAGAGAAGGACGCCTTCGTGTGGGAGAAGATGGTCCTGTGGTTCTCGCTCATCGCCACCATCATCGCGCTGATCGGCCTTTTCATATTCAACAAGAACCTGTCAGGCAATCTGATCTGGCTGAGCTCCATCCCGTGCATACTCTGGATCGGGCTGATCATATATCTGGTCTACATCTCAGGTAAGGAGGACGTCGAAGGCGGGCTCACCCTCGAAAGGGCCTTCTCGCTGGCCAGCGTCGTTGCGGTGTTCTTCGTCCTGAATCTGATCATAATCTATGACGTCCCGACGGAGATCGCATCGATATGCATGGCCCTGTCCTTGATCTGGCTGATAGGGACGAGCATCGCCTTGTACCTCTCGCTATCGTCCCAGAGGAGGTCCGAGATAAGAAAGGGCGAGTCGCACATCAATGCCAGGATAAAGTACATCGGCACTGACAGCTCGACCCTGCTGAGGTCCGAGAGATACGGCCTCACGGGCAGGCCCGATTACATCCTCCAGGAGAACGGCGGCATCGTCCCGGTAGAGATGAAGAGCGGCAGGAGGCCTAAGGGTCCTTTGTTCTCGCACATCGTTCAGCTGGCAGCGTATTGCCTCATCCTCGACGAGGACCCGAAGAACG
>JAJFUT010000046.1 GCA_021372315.1 Methanobacteriota archaeon | reverse complement strand
CCGACGGCCATGCCCATGTACGGGTTGCGCCCGGTCAGGGACCTGCTGATCGGCATCTGCAACAGCACGACCATGATCCCGTTCAGGGCGAACACCGCCCCTATGGTCGCGGTGTCGATCCCGACGCGCTCGTTGGCATATACCGTGTAGGTCGAGCCGAACTGGCCCGACATGATGTACATCGGTATGCAGACCAGGCAGAACATGAGGAATATCGGCTTGACGTACGCCAGGTCCTTCCAGACGCTCGTCCTCCTCTCCGTCGCCTCCTCCGGCTTCGGGACGTAGGTCTCGGTTATCAGCAATGCGACTATCAGCGCCGCCCCCAGCGATATGACCGCTGACACAGTGAACGTCAGCGAGAACGATATCAGGATGAGGAACCCGCCGATGATGGGGCCGACCGCGAACCCCAGGTTCCACGCCACCCTAAGGAGGCCGTACGCCTCCATCCTCTTGGCCGGCTCCGTCAGATCGGCCACCATAGCGTTGTTGGCCGGCCCGAACACGCCTCCGAAGAAGTAGCTCAGCGAGAGCATCATGCTGATGGATAATATCTCGGGGAAGTAGGTGACCTGGGCTGCCAGCAGGACGAACGTGCCGCACCTGAGTAGCATCGATGTTATCATGACGCCCCTTCGCCCGTACCTGTCGGCCATCAGTCCGCCGACCATGTTGCCTATGGCGCCGAGTATGCCGGCGACCATCAGGACGAGGCCGCCGATCGCCAGCGAGACCCCGAGGTCCTGCTTCAGGAAGAGCATCATGTACGGGCTGATTATGCTGTAACCGACGCCGTCGATGAGCATCGACGTGAAGAGGACCCACATCCTCCTGTCGTAACCTTTGAACCCGAGGTCGAGGCTCACCATCCGATCGCCCTATGCCTTTGGAACGGAGCTGTCTCGCTCAGCCCCAAGCTTCTTTCCCAATAGCGTGTAACCGATGGCGGCGATGATCCCGAACATCCCTATGATCGCCCATAGCAGGATGTCGTTCGAAATGAACTGGTCGAGGATGATCCCTCCGGTGAAGGGACCGAGCGCGAAGCCTATCGACGACACGAGGCCGAACACGCCCATGTACCTCCCCCGCTCGTTCTCGGGCGACATGTTCGCCACGAGGTTCATCGATGCGGGGGAGACGAACATCTCCCCCATCGTGACTATGGTCATGTTGAGCATGAGATAGTAGAACCTCTCGTTCAGGCCGAAGAGAACAGGCTCGCTGCCGAACAGAGGGGCGAGGCCGACCATGCCGTAACCGATGGCGTACATCAGCGAGCCTGCGGCTATCATCGAGGACATGCGGTACTTGCTGATCCACCTCGATATCGGCATCTGTGCGAATATCACCAATACGCCGTTCCACGTCCAGAGCAGAGCCACCTGCGAGGACAGGACCCCGAGCGAGTCGGTCGAGTAGACCGCGTAAGAGGATGACATCTGACCGAACATGATGAAAAGCGATATCGAGACGAGGCAGAACGACATGAAGAGCGTGTCCTTCGTCATCCCGGCAAGGTGCTTCAGCTTGAAGCGTTCGTGCACCTTCCTCATGTCGAGAGACTCGTTGATGTTGAGGTACAGGAACACCGCCACGACGAGCGTCGCGACCGCTGATATGAAGAACGTCGCGGAGAACGCGAGCCAAATGCCCAGCAGACCGCCTATCATCGGCCCTGCGGCCCAGCCCACGTTCTGCCCGATGCGGAGCATGCCGTAGGCCTCGAGCCTCTTGGAAGGCTCGACGATGTCCGCTATCATCGCGTTGGAGGCGGGATCGAACAGCGAGCCTCCGAAGCTGCTCATAGCTATGAAGGCGGCGATGACGAGGTAGTGCGCCCCTGCCCCTATCGCGATCGCTATGATCACGAAGGAGGCCGTTCGCCAAAGAAGGCCGATCATCATGATCCGCTTCCTTCCCAACCTGTCGCAGAGCTCGCCCCCGACGATGTTGCCTAGCGACCCCACCAACGAAGTGAAGAGGAGCAGGAGCCCGACCAGCGACATGCTGATGCCGAGGTCGTTGTGCAGGTACATCGACAGGAAAGGGATGACCATCGAGAACCCGGTGGCCGTCATTATCCTGCCGTAGAAGAGGACCCATACCCTCCGGTCGAAGCCCTGGAACGACCTCCTCAGACTAGGAACCTGCACGGCATCTCACCTCCCCTTATGAGGATGCCGGACCAGATATTATATTGATAACTGTTTCCAGAATCGTGTTAGCAATTGTCACTGGGCGGTTCATCCGCGGAGCTTGCCGAACAGCCCCTTCTTCGAACCCTCATCGAGCTCGGAGAACTTGCGCAGCAGCTCCTTCTGCTCGGTGCTCAGCTTCTTCGGGACCTTGATCTTGACCTGCACGTACTCGTCGCCCTTCCCGCGGCCTTCCACGACATCCAGTCCCTGCCCCTTGAGCTTGAACACCGTGTCCGTCTGCGTTCCGGCCGGTATCGTGAGCGATGCCTTCCCGGCCAGCGTCGGCACCTCCAGGCTCGTTCCCAGCGCCGCCTCGGCGAAGGAGATCGGCACCTCGACGAAGAGGTTCGGACCCTCCCGCTTGAACACGTCATGCTCCCTCACGTGGACGTACACCAGGAGGTCGCCCGGCGGACCCGCGTTGGGGCTTGGCTCGCCCGCGCCCGGCACCCTGAAGGCCATGCCCGTGTCGACGCCCTTGGGTATGGTGATCTTGATCGTCTTCGGCCTTCTGACCGAGCCGCGGCCGTCGCACTCGGGGCAGGGGTCTTTGATGTCGTTGCCGGCGCCATGGCACTTGGGGCAGGTGACGATGTTGATCGACTGCATCGTCCCGCGCCTCTCGACGCGCTGCACCTGTCCGCGGCCGCCGCACTGGGTGCAGCGGGAGGACTTCTTGCTCTTCGAGCCTGTGCCGCCGCACTTGTCGCACTTCGTGGTGAGGGGGACCTTGATCTCCTTGTCCAGGCCTTTCGCGGCATCCTCGAGGTCGATCTCCACGTCGTAGCGGAGATGGGCACCCTGGCGAGGTCCTCGGGACCTTCCGCCTCCGAAGAGCATGTCGAAGAGGTCGCCGCCGAAGCCGCCGTTCCCGAATATGTCCCGGACGTCGTCGGCGTGCGAGAAGTCGTTCCAGTTGAAGTTGCCGTCCTTGAACTGCTGGGAAACGCCCGCATGACCGTACTGGTCGTACAGCTTCTTCTTCTCGGCGTCGATGAGCACCTCGTAGGCCTCGGATATCTCCTTGAACTTCTCCTCGGCGACCTTCGGGTCCTCCTTGGTCACGTCAGGATGGTATTGCCTGGCAAGCTGCCTGTACGCCTTCTTTATCTCTTCCTCCGATGCGGTGCGTTGGAGGCCGAGCACTTCGTAATAGTCCCTCTTGTCGGCCATGGGGTCTCAGCTGCTCCGTACGTTCGGCCTACTTCTTATCGTCATCGTCTATGATCTTGTACTCCGCGTCGACGGTTCCGTCCTGGCCTTCCTGCTGGGGCTGCTGAGCCTGCTGGGCCTGTTCGGCCTGCTGCTTCTGGACGTTCTGGTAGATGCGCGACGAGATGGTGTAGAACTCCTTCGAGAGCGCGTCCATCTTCGCCTTTATCATCTGCGCGGTCGAGTCCTTGTTGTTCAGCGCGTCCTTGAGGTCGGCGACGGCCTGCTCGATCTTGACCCTCTCCTCGTTGGATGCCTGGCCTCCGAGCTCGCCGAGAGCCTTCTCGGTCGTGTAGATCAGTTGGTCGGCCTGGTTGACCGCCTCGACCTTCTCCTTAAACGCTTTGTCGGCGTCCGCGAACATCTCGGCGTTCTTGACCATCTGCTCGATCTCGTCCTTCGACAGCTTGTTGGTCGAGGTGATCGTGATGGACGCCTGCTTGCCGGTGCCGAGGTCCTTGGCCGACACGTTGATGATGCCGTTGGCGTCGATGTCGAACGAGACCTCTATCTGGGGTATCCCCCTTGGAGCTGGCGGGATGCCTCCGAGCATGAACTTGCCCAGCGACGTGTTGGCGGATGCCATCGGCCTCTCTCCCTGAACGACGTGGATCTCGACGCTCGTCTGGCCGTCGGCGGCGGTGGAGAACACCTGCGATTTGCGCGTCGGTATGGTCGTGTTGCGCTCGATCAGCTTCGTCGCCACGCCTCCCAGTGTCTCGATGCTCAGCGATAGGGGCGTCACATCGAGCAGCAGGACGTCCTTGACCTCTCCGGACAGGACGGCAGCCTGGATGGCCGCTCCCATGGAGACGCACTCCATCGGGTCGACGCCGCGCTGGATCTTGCTCCCTACGATCTTCTCGACGAACTTCTGGACCATCGGCATTCGCGTAGGTCCGCCTACGAGGATGACCGCGTCGATCTTCTCAGGCTCGAGCTTCGCGTCCTTGAGGGCGTTCGTCATCGGCCCGCGGCAGCGCTCCACGATCGGGGTGATGAGCTCCTCCAGCTTCGCGCGGTTGATGTTCATCGAAAGATGCTTCGGCCCGGTGGCGTCGGCTGATATGAACGGCAGGTTGATCTCCGTCTGCATGGTGGTGGAGAGCTCGATCTTGGCCTTCTCGCACGCCTCGCGAACACGCCACATGGCCATCTTGTCCTTGGTGACATCGATGCCGCTCTCGTTCATGAACTGCGTCGTGACGTGCTTGATGAGCGCCTCGTCCATGTCCGTGCCGCCGAGCTGCGTGTCGCCGCTGGTGGATATGACCTCGAACACGCCCTCGCTGAAGTCCATGATGGTGACGTCGAGCGTTCCTCCGCCAAGGTCGAAGACCATGATCTTCTGGGACGTCTTCTGCTTGTCCAATCCGTAAGCGAGCGCGGCAGCGGTCGGCTCGTTGATGATCCTGATGACATCGAGGCCAGCTATAGCGCCGGCGTCCTTGGTCGCCGTCCTCTGGTTGTCGTTGAAGTAAGCCGGGACCGTGATGACCGCCTGGGTGACCGTCTCGCCCAGGTATGCCTCGGCGTCCCTCTTGATCTTCTGGAGGATGAAGGCCGATATCTGCTGGGGAGTGTACTCCTTCCCGTGAACGTTGACCTTGTAGTCGGTTCCCATCTTCCTCTTGATAGCGGCGATCGTGCCTTCGGGGTTCGATACCGCCTGGCGCCTTGCCGGCTCTCCTACGAGGAGCTGTCCGTCCTTCGTCATAGCTACGTATGACGGGAACGCCTTGCCCCCTATGCTCGTCCCTTCCGCGCTCGGGATGATCGTCGGGCGACCTCCCTCCATGACCGCTGCAGCTGAATTGCTTGTACCCAGATCTATACCGATTACCTTTGCCATTGTCGTCACCTCACTCCAAATTCTTGCCTACTTTGACCTTTGAATGCCTTATCACCCGGGGGCCAAGGCAGTAGCCCTTCTGATAAACCTCGAGGATCTGTCCGTCCTCTCCCTCCCCGACACCGAACGCCTCGTGATATTCGGGGTCGAACGTCTCCGCGGGGATCTCCCGGAGGCCATATCCTTTCAGCAATGATCTCAAATTCGTGTGCACCTGGGAGAGCCCCCTTCTGAGCTGCTCCTCGCCGACGTCCGCCGATAATGCTCTCTCCAGATCATCAAGTATATTAAGCATCTCACAGACGATCTTGTCATTGGCGCACTTGAACGTCTCTTCCCGCTCCCGTGCCGTCCTCTTCTTGTAGTTGTCAAAGTCGGCCTGGATGCGCTTGGCCATCTCGAGGCTCTCCCTCGACCTCTTCATCTCCGCCTCTAGCGATGAGCGGAGCTCCTGAACCTCTTTACGCAACGTGTCCACCTGCTCGGCATCAGTAGCCGCGTCTGGCTGCATCGCCGTGCCTTCAGCACTCTCTTCCATGTGCTTATCACCTTGACGATACTGCATCCTATTGTAAAACCCTAGTTTAAATTGTTTGTGAAGGGGGCCGGAGCCCCCCTCGTATAGGGTTCAATCCTCTCCCATGTCGCCCATTCCGCCTGGGGGCATGCCGCCTGGACCCATCGGGCCATTGCCGCCCTTCGAGGCGATGACATCATCGATCCTGAGGATCATGACCGCGGCGTCAGTGGCGGACTGGATGGCCTGCCTTCCGACGCAGAACGGCTCTATGATGTTGAGCTTCAGCATATCGTCGACCTTGCCGGCGTAGACGTTCAGGCCCATGTAGATCTTTCCCGCCTTGTGCGCCTTGCGCAGGTCGATGAGTATGTCGATCGGGTCGAGTCCAGCGTTCTCTGCCAGTGCGGTCGGGATGACCTCCATGGCGGATGCGAATGCGTCGATGGCGATCTGCTCGCGGCCTCCGACGGACGCGGAGTACTCGCGGAGCCTCATGGCGACCTCGACCGCGGTGGAACCGCCGCCGGTCAACATGCGGCCTTCCTCGATCGCTACCGCCACTACGGACGTGGCGTCATCGAGGGAGCGCTCGATCTCGTCAAGGACGTGCGTCGTTCCCGCGCGGATCAGGATGCTGACCGCCTTCGGGTTCTTGCAGCCGGTGACGAAGGTCATCTCCTCGTCCTGGATCTTCTTGACCTCGATCATTCCGGCGGTACCTAGGTCCTCCGGGGTGATCTCGTTGAGCTTGGTCACGATCTGTGCGCCGGTCGCCTTGGCGAGCTTCTCGATGTCGCTCTTCTTGACGCGCCTGACGGCATAGATCTTTTCCTTGGCGAGGTAGTGCTGCACGAGGTCGTCGATCCCCTTCTGGCAGAAGACGGCGTTCGCGCCGGACTTCTTTATGGTCTCGACCATTCCCTTCAGCATCTTCTCTTCGCCGTCGAGGAAGGCCTGCATCTGCATCGGGTCGTCGATCTCTATCTTCGCGTCGACCTCGGTCTTCTTGATCTCCAAAGCTGCGTCCAGCAGGATGAGCTTCGCGTTCTCGATGCGGCGCGGCATTGCGCTGTGGACCGGTTCCTTGTCGATGATGATCCCCTCGATGAGCGAGGTGTCATCCATGGAACCGCCCTGCTTCTTGACGATCTGGATGTTGTCCATGTCGACAACGTACTTCTTGCCCTGCTTCTCGGCGACGCGCCTGACGGCATCGACGGCGATGGCTCCGAAGAGCTCCTTCGAACCGACGATCTGCTTGCTCATCATTGCGGTCTCGGCGATCTTGATCAGGGTTTCCCTGTCGTCCGGCTTGACCTCCATGGCGACGTTCTCCAAGACCTCCATGGCCTTGTTCGCTGCCATTCGGTATCCGGAAGTGATTATCGTCGGGTGGACGTTTGCGTCGACCAGGTCGATGGACTTCTTCAGGAACTCGCCTGCGAGTATGACGGCGGTCGTTGTCCCGTCGCCGCACTCCTCGTCCTGGGTCTTCGCGACCTCGACCAGCATCTTTGCCGCCGGGTGCTCGACCTCTATCTCCTTGAGAATTGTCACTCCATCGTTCGTGATGGTCACATCTCCCATGGTATCGACAAGCATCTTGTCCATGCCGCGGGGACCGAGGGTGCTCCTAACAGCGTCAGCGATGGCCCTTGCGGCCATGATGTTGTTGTACTGGGCGTCCTTGCCCCTGTCGCGCTTGGTTCCCTCTTTGAGGATCAGTATCGGTGTGTTACCCATTGCCATTTTAGCATACCTCCCATTCATCCAAGTTAACAAGTTCTAGCTTGAATGCTAGTGAGCCTCGGAATGTTTGTGCTTCTATATAAAATTACCTTGTCCCCCAAGCAATTTAGCGAGCGGACGATGAGAACGCTGGCCTGGTTCTTTTCATTGACCGTCAGCGGTACATGTCCTGCCACTTGCGGAGCATGTGGTGAGTGTCGACCCAACCCTTGTCGAGGGATTCCAGGACCTCCATGATCCTCTGCATCTCCTCCTTGGCCATCCTCGACTTCCTCTCGTCGAGGCCCTGTGCTAGGCTGTACAGGACGCTGACGGGGTTCCTGATCTTGTCGGAGAGCGCGCTGAACTGCCTGACGTTCTCCTCCACGCGCTCCATCGCCTTGTCCCTTTGTATCTCCATCTCGATGAAATCGGTGATGTCCTCGAGCAGCCCGGAGAGGGATCTCTCCCCCTCTCCGTCGAGGCCCGCGATCCTCATCCGGACCCATCTAGGCCTGTCCTTCGGCCCGAGCATGCATACCATACCGTCCTGATCCGTATCTTTCTTCGCGTCCTTCGACAATGGCCTGCCCTCGATGTCGAGAAGGCTGTCGAATATGTTCCTCTGGACCGTGTTCCCGTTCCCCCGGGCCATGATACGATAGTATTGTTCATTGGCCGAACTGATCGCCCCGTTGATGTCGGCCTTGAATACCCCGACATTCAGCAGACCGAGGATGCGCTCCATCCTGGCCTCGGTGTCGATCGAGCATCTTTTCGCGCTCGCGGATGACAGCACGGACATGACCGCCACTGGCAACTTCTTGATGTGCATGCTTGATTTTATGATGTAATCGTTGAGCCCGGACTTCATCGCCTCCACGGCGACCTCCTCGCTGCCGGTGGCGGTGACCATGACGACCGGCCTGTCCGGGTTCCTCGCCCTGACCATCCTGAGGACCTCGAGGCCGTTGCTCCACATGAGCTGATAATCGGTGACGACGATGTCGTAGTCGCCCTTCTCGATGGCATCCAGGAGGGCGTCCCTGCCCTTGATCTCGATGACCTCGGCGTTCTCGATCTCCTTCTCGATGAGCCTTCTCTCGAGGGCTCGGTCGGATGGATTGTCGTCGATCAGCAGGACCTTCAAACGCTGGACCATTTCACTCCCCATACCCAGTCTAATCGTTGTTATATCAATTGTGTTCAACCTTTATTTTAAATCCGCCCCTATGCGCGGTCCTTTGAAGGGTCAGCTCCGAACCTCATCGATCGTGCGCTTGAGATGTCGGCCCCTCCTTTGCCAGAGGAAGCTCGAACCAGAACTCGCTTCCCTTTCCCTCCTCCGAAATGAGACCATACGTTCCGCCCATGCGCTCGACCCCCTTCGCGAAGATGGCGAGGCCGATCCCGGAGCCGGGGTAATCCTCCTGACTGTGCAACCTGCTGAACAGCTTGAAAAGCTTGCCCTGTTCATCGGGCGATATGCCGATCCCTTTGTCGATGACGCTGATGCGGACCGTGCCTCCCATCGTCCTGCCCTCGACCCTCACCTCGGGCCTCTGCCCCTTCCTGGTGTACTTCAGCGCGTTCGTGAGAAGGTTCACCATGACGTGCCGCAGAACCCCATGGCTCGCGAGCACCATCACTTCAGGGATGTCCAGATCGATCGTGGCCTTGGTCGATCCCACTTCCGGCTTGACGACGGCCGTCGCCTGCTCCACTGCAGAACGCAGGTCGATCGGGACGATCGAGAGGTCCATCCTTGTCACCCTGCTGTACGAGAGCATGTCCTGGATCGTGCTCTCCAATAGCACGGAGTCGTTCATTATCAATTTGAGATATTCCTTGCCCTTCTCCGGTATGGATGTCCCAAAGTCCTCGAGCATCGCCTCGGCCAGTCCCTTCATGCCCCGGACGGGTGCCTGTAGGTCGTGCGAGACGGAGAATGCGAAGGAGTCCAGATAGGCATTGGCCTCCTGAAGGTCTTCCGTCCTCTCCATCACCCTCAGCTCCAGGTCGTTCTTCTGTTCGTTTATCTCCCCGATGAACCTGATCTTCTGTAGACCGAGCGAGATGACGTTCGCCAACGGTAGCAAGGACTCGATGAAGGCCGGGGTGAACGCACCAGGTTCCCTTGAATAGATGTTGAGCGACCCGAATACCTCATCCCCTTGCAACAATGGAAACGATGCGGCCGCCCTGATGCCCTTCCTCCCTATCTCCTCCGCCCAATCGTCATTCACGGATCGGACGTCGTCCACCTGGACGACCCTGCGCCCCTCGATCGCCTTTTGTTCAGGTCCAATGGAACCGGCCCTCTCGATCACCGAGGTCCTCTCCGCGGCATCGCCGATGACCTCCCCCCATCCGGACACGTCGATCACTTTTTCGCCCTTCGGATCCTTTTTTCCGATCCAGATCCCGTCCAGTCCAAAGCCTTCGACGGCGATCCTGCATGCCTCGGGCATCATCTCCTCGACCGTGTTGTAATCGAGCATCGCCTTCGATACGTCGAAGAGGACGGCGAGCTGACGGACCTTGAGGGCCAACGCCTGCTCGGACCTCTTGATCTCCGTGATGTTCTCAGAGATGACAAGGACGGAGAACACCATGTCCTCGTCGTCCCTGACGGGGATCCCGTGGACGAGGTAGTATCCGTCGTCGAGCTCCAGCTCCATCCTCCATGGCACGCCCTTCCCGGCGCTTTCGATCAACGGCCCGATCCCGCTGCCCCCTTCCGAAGCGATATGCCGAACAAGTCCGGACCGATCGGGCACTTCCCGCTCCTCGGGTCGCAGGCTCTTGATCTCCATCGGCTTCCCTTGAGGGTCGACCAGGATCGTGAACCCTTTCGGGATGTTGTCGGAAAGGGTCTTCAATATGTCCTCCTTCCTCTGGATGAGGCGGTCCTTCTGCTCAAGCTCCAGTGCCTTGTCCAGTTCCATCCTGACAAGATAATAGAGCAGGATCGCGGTGGCGAACACGAACCCTGTCCCCTTTATGACGGACAACTGGAGGATGAGGTCCTTGTCGTTGGTGAACAGGTTGACGATCGAGTCCGAGCCGAATATCCATAGCACGGATACGACCAAGTAGATCATGACCACGCGATAGGCGGCCAACGTGTTCCTTCTGGAGCTGCCGCTTTTTCGAGTAGGTCCGGACATGGTATCGAATTGAATATTGATGTGGGCCTCAGATAATACTGAGCACCGGAATACCTACCAAATTATATCGGGGGACCGCATAACCGAAAAAGGAGGAGAGCGGAAATGTCCCAATTACAGAACGCGATCGCGGTCGTATTCAAGCGAAAGGGAAAGAGCATGCTCTCGGAGAAGGAGTTCATCAACACGCTCCTTTTCGACCTGCGCTGGTCGAACCCTGGTTCGAAGTCCCCGAAGATCACCGCGATAGACTCGCAGAAGATCCTCGACGCAGGAATCAGGACCGGATTGCTGACGATGAACGAAGGCGCGCTGAAGCCCGCCTTCGATTACAAGGCGATAGACATCCCTCTCAACTACCAGCCGTCAAGGTCCATCCTGGACGAGCTGGCCTTGCCCCAGGCGGAGGAAGCGCCCGCCGCCGGTCCCAAGGCCGAAGAGCAGAAGCCGGTCGCGATCCCGACAGCTGATCTCAAACCGCTGGGGGTGGACGTTCCCCTGTTCTCCGTGCTCTTGGACGACATGGCCAGGCAGACGGGCCAGAAGAAGAAGGACATAGTCGCCAAGACGAACAGGCTCCAGGACAGGCTGAAGGTCTGCCCCGAGGTGTCGGCCCTCATCGTCGCTAGGGACTACGGATTGGACATCTCGAAATATCTGGTCCCGACCAGGGACGAGATTCTGAAAAGATGAGCGACCGGAAGATCGAGGATCGTTCGGTCATTTTAATGTTCGGATCGAGAGACCGATCTACCTGCCCTTGTCCAGTAGGTCCTGTCTCTCGTTCACCGCACGAGGGTCGTTCCCGCCGGACGTGTTTAGCCTCTCCACGACATCGAAACCGAACAACTTGAGCGTGCGCGCGAGTTCGCTGCTCATTCCCTCGAACGCCTTCGGCTCTGGATCTCCATGGCTGGTCACGATGACCGCCTTCTTCGCCGGCGTGATCCTCGGCTGGAAATGCATGTCCGTGAATTGGAACATCCTGCCCTCCATAGGACGGAAATGGCCGCTCCGCTGTCCCATGTATATCGGCGAGCTGAAGACGACCGCGTCCGCCTTCTTCATCCGGTCGAACACCGAGGTCAGGTCGTCCTTATGGCTGCAGGCCTCGTGGGTCCTGCAGCGCATGCATGCCTGGCAACCCTTGAGCTCGAGGTCGTTCAGATCGATCCTGACGGTGGAGTGGCCGGCGGAGCTCGCCCCGTCCAATATCGCCTGGACCAGCGTCTCTGTGCTCCCTTTCTTCCTTGGGCTGCTCACGATGCCTAGAACCTCCATGATGTAATTCCACTTACCGGTTTGAAGTGACTATATTAAAATACCATACGACAAATAATATAGTTGGTATCATCTAAGTAACTGGCAATGAACAGCTCTGACGAAAAGGACCGCACGTTCATCAGCCCGGTCGAAGCGACGCTTTCCATCTTAGAGGGAAAATGGAAGCCTTTGGTGATCTGGAAGTTGAAGGAAAAGACGCTCAGGTTCAGTCAGCTGGAGTCAGTGCTGCCTAACATCTCGCCGAAGATGCTGACGAAGCAGTTGAGGGAGCTCGAGAAGGGAGGCCTGGTCGGCAGGAAGGTATACCCGGAGATACCGCCCCGGGTCGAGTACTTCCTGACGCCCAAGGGGAACAGCCTCATGCCCATCCTTGATAGCTTGGGCGCCTGGGGGGCCGTCCATCTTAAGGACCGGATCGCATGCCCGACGTTCGAGAAATATACGCAGGTCGTGAAGAAAGGCCCTTCGTATTCGATGAGAACTGACAACGAATAAATATCAGGGGGTCCGCTGTTTTCAGCATGTCCAAGATCAAGTTGGCATCCATATCGGAGGTGCCGAAGGACGGCATGATCGAGAAGGTCGTCGGCGAAAGGACCTTCCTGCTGGCGAGCGTCAATGGGGCGGTCAAGGTAATGGACGGCCTCTGCTCTCATAGACAAGGACATTTGGCGAAGGGGACGCTGAAGGCCAACATCGTCAGATGCCCGGTCCATGGCTCGGAGTTCGACATCATGACGGGAAAGATGGTCCGAGGGCCGAAGATACCGCTGATCGGAAAGGCCGTGGACATTAAGACCTACGCCCCGATCATCGAGGGCGACGATGTCCTGATCGAGATCTGATAAGGAAAAAACGAAAGGCCGCCGCTCCCCGGCGCGCCCTGATCACTTCTTGCCTGTCCTGATGAAGTCCTCGAGGGTCATGCTGCGGCTGTTCACGGCCCTCTTCTCGGTCTTGATCAGTGGCACCTTCTCCATCAGCACGATGCCCAATGCCTTCTCCAGCCTCTTTATGAGGTTGTCATCGGGCTTGCTGTGCCCTCTTTCGACGTTCTGGATCACGCTGAGGCGCTCGCTGATGATGCTGGCCATCTCCTCCTGCTTCCAGCCCTTCGCCTCCCTGCCCTTCCTGATCCTCTCGCCGTAGTCCTCGGCCAGCTCGCTGACCTCCTCCGCGGCCTGGTATACGTCCTTGGTCTTCATCCTGCGCTCGCGGTTCTCGAGCCTCGACTGGATGATGATCTTGTTGGGCGCGTCCTTGCTGGCCCCGCGGGCGGTGTCCCCGAACTTAGCGCAGTCCTCGCATACCCTAAGCAACGTTCCCTCGATCTGAACGGTAGTCAACTTTCCTTTTTCATTTCCACATAGTTCGCAGGGCATCGGGGTACCTCCGCGTCTAATAGTGGAACCGCTCTTAATTCTTTTGCGAGGGATGCCGCGGACATGGTCATGTTGATTTGGATGACCGAACGCCGACAAACGCCATCGTCGGGACAGGAACGGGCAGTTCCTACGGCGTTCCTCCATGTTCACCTAGAAAGGATGAAATACAGGTGGTCTTAATAGAGAAAAAACGTATGAGGTGTCGTTATTGACAGAAGAGAAACTCGACGATTACCTGCAAAAGGAAATGAAGCAGAAGATCGACGTCCTTGAACGCCAGAACTCCGAACTGTTGGAAGAGGTGAGGCGTGTCGAAGGAGAGAAGAGATACGTCGAGAGCGAGCTCTTCAGGTTGCAGAAGGAGATCAAGCGGATGCGCTCTGAGATGGAACGGCTGAAGGCCCCTCCACTGATCATCGGTTCCATCAAGGACGTCCTCATCGACGGACGCGTCATCGTCAAGAGCTCCACCGGTCCCGATTTCATCGTCTCCACGTCCGAGTACGTTCCGGCTGAGGATATGATCGTCGGAGCAAGGGTCGCGCTGAACAAGCAGACGCTGGCTGTGATGTCCGTCCTGCCCCAGTCGCTGGACCCGATCGTCATCGGAGCGGAGATCGTCGACAAGCCCGAGCTGTCCTATGATGACATAGGCGGCCTTGAGGAAGAGATCCGCGAGATACGCGAGGCCGTTGAGGACCCGCTCCTCAGGCCCGAGCTTTACAAGAAGGTCGGAATAGAGCCGCCAAAGGGCGTGCTGCTCGTCGGACCTCCAGGCACTGGAAAGACGCTGCTGGCCAAGGCCGTCGCGCACCAGACCAACGCCACGTTCATCAGGATGGTAGGCTCCGAGCTCGTGCAGAAGTATATCGGAGAGGGCGCCCGCCTCGTCAGGGAACTGTTCGAGATGGCCAAGGAGAAGGCCCCTAGCATCGTCTTCATCGATGAGCTGGATTCGATCGGGGCAAAGCGCCTGGACGTCGCCACCTCCGGTGACAGGGAGGTCCAGAGGACGCTCATGCAACTGCTTGCCGAGCTGGACGGGTTCAACCCGATCGCCGATGTCAAGATCATAGGCGCGACCAACCGCCCGGACATACTCGACGAGGCGCTGCTGAGGCCGGGAAGGTTCGACAGGATCATCGAGATCCCGCTGCCGAACTTCGATGGACGCCTGGAGATATTCAAGATCCACGCCAGGAGGATGAACGTCGACGACAGCATCGACCTGAACAACCTAGCGGCAAAGTCGGAGTTCGCTTCTGGAGCGGACATAAGGGCGATATGCACCGAGGCGGGCATGTTCGCGATACGCGAGAACCGCGACACGGTCATCATGACGGACTTCGAGAGGGCGCTCGTGAAGGTCATGGACGCAGAGGAGCTCAAGGGGTCCGAGACCGGAGCGATGTTCGCCTAAACCCCTTAAAAACAACTTTCATTCCTTATTTTTCTCATCTTCCTCTAATTCGTCCTCGTCATAGTCCTCCTCGACGACGAACGAACCGACGTACCCGCACTTCTTGCAATGGTAGACGACGCCTGTGATCATGGCGTTCTCGTAATATAGATCGGCGGAGCCGCAGACGGGGCACTTGAGGACGCTGCGCTTCGCCATGCTCAACGCACCGTCCCTGCGCTTTCCCGCGCAACGACCTCATCGAGCGGGCTCAGCCCGACGTTGATGCCCTTGTAGCCGCAATCGGGGCATTCGTAGACGTAAAGAATGCCCATGAACGTGTATGCGGAAAATCCGAAATGATGCGTCACCTTCCGTGACATGCACTGGGGGCAGGTCTCGACATACTCGACCTTCCTCCTCGGCTTGCCGCGCTTGGGCCACATGGTACCATGATTCGCGACCGATGACTAAGTAACTTCGCTCAGTCGCTGCGCAGGTCCTCTCCGCCCTGGAACGATTCCTGCACGGCGTTGTACATGTCCTCGATGCCGAACTTCTCGGTCGCCGACACTGGTATGATCTCCCTGAACATGCCGATGTTCTCCATGGCCTTGAAGAGCTCGATGTTCATGACGGTCTTGGCCTCCAGATGCTCATCGGAGAGGGCTGCGTTCAACGCGTCCGGGTCCTCGGACCATTGGACTATCTGATCGAACTCCTCCTCCTTCAGCATGTCTGCCTTCGAAAGAACGTTAAGGAACGGCAGATTGAACCTGAAGAAAACGGTCGCGCACAGCATGAGAGAGGTGACGAACCCAGAGGGGGTCTTGGCCAGATGAGGGTCGGTTAGGTAGATGAGGTACGCGTCCTCCCTGCCAAGCGTGTCGATGATCGCTTCGCTCGACCTCCTGAAGGCGAACAGCTCGATCTGTCCCGGGGTGTCGATGAGGACGTAATTGGTCTTGAAGCCCTCGATCGCCGTGGCCAGGTCCTTGGCGTTCATGGCCATGAGGTCGGCGCATACGACCTGGGCACCGTTCGGACCGAGCTCGTACTCCTCCATGACCTCGCTGACCTTGACCCAGTCCCTGATGTCGACGTCGATCTCGTAGGGGATGTCCTCCGCGCCCGGATCGAGGTTGACGGTGATGCAGTCGAGACCCTGCAGCGTCATCCACTCCCTGAACGCGTAAACAAGTGAGCTCTTGCCGCTGCCTGCCGTCCCGACGAAATAGATGTACTGCATGAACTGTGTTATCCCGCTCCCGTTAATAAGATATGATGCTCGTACAACTTAGTAGGGGTCCAAGGAACGAGACCCGAACAGAGAAATGATTAATATCCATCATTCCCTCGAACAGACGGTGGGAAGATGGGCAACAAGGTCGTTAAAGCTCTGACAATCGTAGCAATAGTGACATTGATCGCGTCGTTGCTTCTGCCGGTCTGGAGCATAGAGTCCGAGATCACCGTGGGCGATATCTATACCGATTCGATCGATTATTTCTCATACGGGATGCAACAAAAGACTGATGCGTTCGGTGGCATCGAAGAGAATACCGTGATGATAGCAGATCTCGACTCGACGATCCAGGGACCGTTGGTGTGGTTCCTCATAATGACGGTCCTCGCCATCTTCCTGTCGTTGATGGTGCTCTTCAACGATCTCAAATGGAGGTCTTCCAAGGGTGCAAGGGCCGCTCTGGGCCTCGCCTCGCTGATCGCGCTTCTCAATCCGTTGCTGTTCATGATCAATTGGACGAACGCTCTCAATTCCGAATCGGATGGCGACCTGACGTTCAGCGGAAGCCAGAGCGGGTTCGGGGTCCAGATCGATTACGGACCGGGAATGGGATGGTACCTTCAGTTCGTGACCTTCGCCCTTTTGGGGATCGCGCTGGTCGCCTCGGTGAAGATGAGAACGAAGAACGATACATGAAAAGGCTTGGCGGGGCCTTCAATCCTCCATCTGGCACACGATCTGCGCCAGCCTGCTCGAGTTGAGCATCCAGCTCTCCAACCGCTCAACGAGCTCCTCGCACTTCTTGTAGTGCTCCCTGCGCGACCTGATGTGCTTCAGGAGGGTGTCGTAATGATTGACCAGATCGCACACCGACCATTCGATCTGCTCTAGGGCCCTCGAGTCGTGCGCATCGATTCGCTCTTGCAGGGCCTCGAACTCGGGGATGAACGATTCGTAGGCAGAACCTCCCGACGCCATTTGCCCCACGTCGAAGCCTATGTCGTAGAAGGACCTGTCCTTGAGCGCGGCCAGCATTTCATTGAGGTCTTGCCTGACCAAGCGGCAGAGCTTCGATGCCTCATCGAAATCGATGTTGTCCATCCTACCACCGGTAGAATATTGATGCCCCTCAGATTTTTACCTTTCTAGTGTTAAGAGGGGTCATGGCCGGTCGGGACCTACAAGGAGATCGTCGAGGACAGGAGAAACCTGTCATGAGCGGTTCCTTCTCAGACGACGAAGGGAACATCGTTCCGGCTTCGAAGCACGGACTCGGAGAGGATCGGCCATTGGAGATCGGGTCGTTTTGGCCTTAGAGGACCTGAACGGAGGGACGAAGATGGTACTGGTCCATTCCGGATTCCCGAACAAGGACGGGGGAGAAATGGCCAGGCAGGGCTGGAACTAGCCGTTCGGCAAGATGGAACGGATGCTGTGGGCGTACTTTACCAGAACGGTCCATTGAGCCGAGGCCGGATCACTTGAGACCGGCCAAGAACTGATGGGTCTTCTCCTTGGCCATCTCAGGTGCCTCCGGCGCTATCGGCCCCCACATGCCCACCACGGCGAAGTGCATCGTCCCTGCCACGGGAATGCCGCGGTCCTGACATGCCTCCTTCATCTTCGACGCCGCGGTCTTGGATTTGTCCCCGAACGATTCCATCATGCTCTTGCGCTTCTCCACGTCCTTGGACATCGGACCGACCGTGTCGAAGGTGACGACCTTCCTGCCCTTCCAATACGAGGGGTCCAGGGACTCGATGAAATCCTTCGCGTCCTTGGTCATCCTTCCCGCCCTTGTCGGCGAGCCGATGAAGATGAAATCCCCTTCAAGCGGGCCGTTCGCATGCTCCTTCACGGAAATCAGCTGCGCTTGGTGTCCCTCTGCCGTTATCTGCTCGAACATCGCCTCGGCAACGCTCTTGGTGCTGCCGTGGACGCTGTCATATGCCACTATCCCTTTCATACGAAATACCCCGATGGCAAAGATAGTGGGATGGGCCGCACTTAAACCTGTCGCCGCACTGATGATCGAGATATTCGTCATCCGCAATGCGAGCTCGCTCCATGGACCGCGGTGAGGACGGGCTGACGATGGTCCGTACTCATCATACGTCCAGATGGACATCGGATGTGAATGCGGTGAACGTCGCCCATCCGCGACGTGAGAAGAAGGATGATCGTCGGATCAATCATTCGTTCGTGGAGAATGGAATATGGCGCGGACCACGTTCATGACAGGCGGATTGGATAGGCATTTTGCGCAAGAGGCCAAGAAGGACAGGCTCAAGGGCTCGGACCGGGCAGGGAACGTCATCGGAGCGATCTGCGCCCTGGCGTTCGCCCTGTACTTCGTCGTTCTCTACAGCTCGGGCTCCGAGCTCCTTGCCTCGGACATAACGAACGTGGAAATGGCCTTGTTCTTCTGGGTGGCCCTATATGGCATCGTCCCCGGTCTGATGAAGGCGATCCTAGGCAAGAAGAACGTCACGAGACCGCTGGAGGTCATAGTCTCGATATCGACCTTGGTCGCATTGGCCTTGTTCCTCTCTTCGTTCCCGTTCGATTTCGACCATCTCGGGGACTCGCTGCCCAGGTCGTTAGAGTTCCTAGTCTCCTGGATAGATAACGGGATCGCGAGGTTCGCGATGTGGCTCGGGGTCATCGTCAGCGCTGTCATGATACCCTACACGCTCATGCTTTACTTCGGGGTCAGGGACAAGCTGATGAGGATGATCTGATCGCCAAGGAAGTGGACGAGACCAGTGCCCAGAATTGCCACGCCCGATCGAGGAGGACCGTATCGCCTTTTTCGGATCTCGAGCGGTGCATAGTATAATGAAGCGGAGGCTCCGTAGATTCTGACGTGACCTAAAATGGCATTGACAATGAATTGGGGAGCCCTAGGGCTCGGTTCCGTGATAGCGTTCATCATCGGTTGGTGGATCTTTGGATTAATCGGCGCGGTCGTTTTGGCCGTCATCGTTCTGTTCCTGATGGGTATCCTAAAGTTCAGGTGAGAATTTTCTGGATATGAAAAAAGGATGAAAAGGGGCCATGGGCCTCGATTCATCCGATCTCTTTTTTAAGACCTCGAAAGGTCGGACCGCCATCATATCGATGCCTCGACGAGCACGGCACCGATGAAGAACGTGGCCCTTTGGTCGCACGAGCCTTTGTCCTTGATCACGATCGATCACGTGCCGTTGATCATGATATCTGTTCGCGCTCCATTATCTACTGACTTTGAACTCAATATTTTATTATCCTAATACCACGTATTATTTTCCAGGTGGAGCTGGTGAGCAAGAATCTCGTTCTCTTCGCATGCTTGATAGTCGCATTCCTTACCTTGACGCCCTCGGGAGCGCTCGCGGATACGGCCAGATGGACAGAACCGGTCGTCCTGGATGACGGCTTGAGCGATTCGTCGATGCCCAGCGTAGCAATGAACGCTCGAGGCGACGCCATTGTCGCGTGGGTCCAATATGACGGAGCGAGCGTCGAGGTCTTCGTTCGTCTTTTCTCTGAAGGGGCGTGGGGACCGGCCACGATGCTCGATCAGGTGGAAGGCGACTCAAGCCAGATACAGGTCGCCCTGAACGACGATGGTGTCGGAATGGCGGTCTGGAGATTGGTAACGGGAATAGATACGGCAAGGATATGCGCCAGCTCCTATCATGACGGGGCATGGGGATCCCCCGTCGCCATAGACAACGGGCTGGGATACGCATCATCGCCCCAGCTCGCAACTGACGAAGATGGGAACGCATTTGTAGTATGGGGCCAAGATAAAGGGGCGAACCCGAACATCTATGTCAATCGATATTCCTCAGGTGCGTGGGGCTCCGCGGTCCTGTTGGACAACCAGGACGGAATCGCTAATGACGCGCATGTGGCGACGAACGGCGGTGATGCCGTTGTCGTGTGGACGCAATACGACGGATCATATTGGAGCGCGTACGCCAGCCGCTTCTCGGGCAGCTGGACGCTCCCGACCCCATTGGAGACGGCCGACGGCGATGCCTATTCGCCCAGGATCGCGATGGGCGACGACGGGACCGCCATCGCGGTGTGGGACCAGATATATGTCTCGGGCTACCATATGTTCGCCAACCGTTTCTCTTCTGGTACCTGGGGAGGACGAACGCTCATCGAGGATATGGAGATGGGCGCAGTGCGGCCTCAGATCGCAATGAGCGGTTCGGAAGCGACGGTCGTATGGATGCAGGACGATGCCTCTTCCGTCCCTAACATCTACGCTGTCCGCTTCGTTTCTGGAACTTGGGGGGGCGCGACCCTGCTCGACAGTTCGAGCGATCATGCGATACGCCCCCGGATCGCGATGTCTGGAGAAGGGGAGGCGACAGTCGTCTGGACGCAAGGTTTCAACATCACGGCCTGCCAGATGAAGAACGGAACATGGGGGGCACCGGCGGTGATGAGGGTCATGGAAAGCATGCTCCTCCCGGGCTATTTCGGCAGCAATAACGAGCCTCTGAATGTCGCAGTGAACAGGTACGGCGACGCGATCGCCGTCTGGATGGAGAGCAGCGACTCGAAATCGCCTTTCAGCGTGCTCGCGAGCTTCTGCGCCTCGGACGTTTCACTGACCATCGATTCGCCGATGCAGGGCAGCATGATCGATGGGTCGACGGTGCTTGTCACGGGGAGCACGAACCCAAGGGCGGACCTGAAGGTCAATGGTTATGATGTCGATGTTGCGGACGACGGGTCTTTCTCCATCCTCATTCCATTGGAGAGCGGCGATAACGTCATCACCGCCACAGCGACGGACAGCGTCTGGGGGTCGAGCGATACCACAAGCTTTACAGTGACCTATGATGAAGGCGATACCTCGGACACAGGAACCGATTACGATACGATAGGGCTTGTTCTTTCATGCGTGGCTTTGGTCATCGCGTTGATAGCGATCCTGCTGGTGCTCAAGAAGAAGTGAAAGTGACGGCAAACCCTTTCCACCATCTACTTTTTATTCGGCATGATAAAGCTCAGGACCACGCCCACCATCTGCCGTCCTTGTGCTCGAGCCTTATTGGGACCCTGAATAGGCTGGTGAGGTTCTTTTCGTTCAGCGAATCGATACCGCCGTCAAGGAATATCCTGCCGTTCCTGACCATTATCACCCTGTCGATCTCCGGAATGATGTCGGAAGGGTCCTGCGTCACCAATACCAAGGCCTTCCCCCGGCCGACCAGCGTGCGCATCGCCTCCCTGACCATGTGCTTCCCTGTGAGGTCGAGCCCGTTCATCGGTTCATCTAGTATCAGCGCTTCCGGATCG
>JAJFUT010000044.1 GCA_021372315.1 Methanobacteriota archaeon | reverse complement strand
TGACGAAGGTCCAGGTCGGGGAGCACCGTTGGGTGAACGTCAAACGCCGCAGCCTGTGCGACAACTGCGTCGCCGACGTCTGCGTGAGGAGAGAGGGGTCCCGGCAGACCAGGATATTCCAGTGCGACCTGTTCAGGTCCCCCTTCATAGCCTTCAAGAAATGCACGCGCTGCGGCAGAATATTCGAGGTCTTCTCGAACTTTCATTCCCTAGACTATGAGATGTGCCAGGAGTGCAATGGAAATTGATAGGGAAAAGGTTTCATTCATCATCCATCGTCATCAGAGTATGCGCGGACCGATCAACTGCCAGATGATCAGGAAGAAGATGAAGACAGCGAACATCGTGACCATCTTTCCAGCCTTGATCTTCAGCCTCTCCTTCTCCTCGGCGGTGGCGTTCTTCTTGACCCTGTCGATCAGCCCGTCCAGGCCGTCCTTGAAGATGAATCCGCCGTCCAGAGGAACTGCGGGCAGCGCGTTCGTCAGACCGACCATGATGTTCAGCCAGAATATCCAGTAGAGGCAGTTCGCGAACACCCAGAACCCTCCGGTGCCCATCCATTCGAAGGCCCCGGTCGGTTCGAACAGGTCCGTCAGCGGTGCATCTACCGGCGCCAACCCGTAGAACGGAAGCGCGATGTACCTCATCGACGACTTGAAGAACCCGCTCGCGTCATCGACATCGGCGTAAGGGTCGTTCAGCCATGCTAGGAGCTCCTCCGGCTCCATGACGCTTGCGCCAAGGTAGGCGGAGTTGATGCCGAGGAAGCCCACGTCCTCGAAGTCATCCGGTATGACGACGTTGTTGTTCTCGTAATATTCGAGCTTGCTGTCGAGCGTGACGTTGGTTATGCCCGTCACCTCGGTCCAGTTCATCGTCGCCTCGTCATATGAGAGCACGGTGACGTTCACGACCTGGTCCGGTACCGTCGATGAAAGCACGTCCTTGAGGTTCTGGTCGTTCAATATCGCCGTGTCGTTCAAGGAGACGATCATCATCCCCGCCCTGATACCCGATTCGTACGCTGGATAATCTGACGAGGCGCTCGTGATTATGACCCCCGCAGTAATAGTGATGGTATGTTCGTCCCCGTTGTAGATGTAGGTCAGTGAGACGTTCTGGCCCGGCGCGACGTCAGGAATTCCGTACCAGTCGTCCAGCGAGCTGACGGTCCTGCCATTGATCGAGATTATCTGACAGCCGTACTCGAGGCCGAACCTGTCCGCCGGCGAATCATCAAGCACGCCGAGGATGACCGGCCCGTCCGCGACCGGCTCAGCTGCAGCGACGACTACGCCCGAGAAGAGCAGTGCGCAAATCAGCGCCACGATCACGTTGGTCGCCGGTCCGACAGCGTAGATGTTCATGCGCTTCTTGCGCTCGGTCTTGGTTATGCCTTCCTCGTCAGGTTCGACGAAGGCCCCTATCGGGATGATCAGCCACACTAGGCCGAGAGCCTTCACCGGTATGTTCGCGACCCTTGTCAGGATGCCGTGAGCGAACTCGTGCACGACGATCGCGACGATGAGGCCCAGGATACCATAGCCGATAGGTATGAGAGGGTTGATACCCGGAATTCCGAGCATCATCTCCACGCCCGGCGCGTCCTCGGCCGGGATGGAGCTTACCAGGAACGCCTCCCAGATCAGGAGCCCGACCATGAAGACCATCGCGATGACGATGATCGCCTTTGAGACCGCCGCGTAACCGTTCCAGAACCTCTTGGGCTTGGCGAGCCTCTCGATGACTTCCTTCCCTCCCTGGGTCCTCCACATTATGATAGGCCCCCAGTTCGACATGTTGTACTTCTCGAGGATGCCTTTCTTCTTCAAGTAGAGAACGCAGGCCATCCACGCGACCACCAGGGTCAGTGCGATGATGTAACCATTAACCATGATCAACCTTGGCCAAAAAGGGATAATTTAGTATTTCAAACATCTCCGCCAGAGAGGAGGGCAACGAACTCGCTGACTCGTTACGGTTTTCGGTCCTTCCAGACATCGTCGCCCATCTGCTCGTACATGTTCGAGACCTCGTCCTTGTCCAGATGGACCTCTTTCGCCATCTTCGCCAGTCGGATGATCTGGTCCTTCTTCAGGATCCAGTAGTGTATCCTCCACAGCTTGCCCTTCTTGAGGTGGACCTCCTCCTGGGTCGTGGTTAGGAAGCCTTCCTCCTCCAGCATATAGAACACGTCCCTGTCCTCGGACGTCAAGCGGTTGTCGATGACCTCGCCTTCGAATCCGAAGAAGGACATCAGGTATTCGGCCAGCTTTGAGATGTCTTCATCTGTCATCCCCTTCTTCCCAAGGGTGTTCTTCAATGCCAAGATGACATCATCCATGCTGACGACGGTCACTCCCGTTCCCCCGAATCTGGAACCGCGTTCCCTAATATAATGATATTGAGACTTTTCGGTGCCAACCAGGTTTCAATAAGCGTCATTGTCGAAGTTCCATATCCCATCCTTACCCCAGAATCGGACGTAAATCAATGCCTCGGCCAAAATCGAGAACAACAGGAATATCGCGATGATCGCCCACTTGATCTCGATCTCAACATAAGATTCTATTTCCAGGGAAATGAAGGAATCAATGATGAGCGCAAACAGCATGAAATAGTATTTCAGGAAGATAGATTTCGCCCACTCTTTCCATGTAAGCTCTCTCTTATTTTCTTCGACTAAAATATCTGCATTCACCGCGACGTTCAGTTTTCTTTTAGTGGCCATGCCGAGTAGCCTCAACGAAAGTGGCAAGCGACTAGATGGCCGTCCTTCTTATCTTCTAGCTTCGGTTCCTCGATTTCGCAGATATCCTGACGGTATCTGCACCGAGTATGAAAATGGCAACCCATCGGCGGATTGATAGGCGACGGCACATCACCGCTCAGCACTATCCGATTCCTTTTGACCTCCGGATCT
>JAJFUT010000063.1 GCA_021372315.1 Methanobacteriota archaeon | reverse complement strand
TGAACATCATCGAACGAAAGTGGGGGCAGGGCGCGAAGGCCATCGGCGGTGAGGTCCGTCTATCGACGCTAGAAAGGGGGCTCGAGCTGAAAAAACGCGGATACCTCGTGCTCCCCGATCCCGAGGACAAGGGCGTTCAGGCGGCGCTCAAGGCTCGAGCGTTCAAGACTTTCGAAAGACATAGCTGCGTAGGGTTCACGGACATCAGCTCCTTCGTAGAGGATGTCAAGAACCTGCGAGCGTCCGGTGCGAAGTACGTGTTCCTGAAGACCGGTGCGTACCGGCCAAGATCGTCGCATTCACGATGAAGGCAACTTCGATGGCCAAGCTCGACATGCTGACGTTCGATGGGTCGGGCGGCGGTACCGGGACGAGCCCGGTCCAATGATGAACGAGATGTCAACGCCAACCGTTCATCTCGAGGCTTGGTTGCTGGAGTGCGCGAAGATGCTCCGGAAGAAGGGCAAGTTCATCCCGGACCTGATTCATGGCCGGCGGCTTCGTTATTGAGAAGCTGATGTACGAATAGATGGCGATGAGCAACATCGGCGAGGCTCCCTTGATAAAAGGTATCGCTATGGCGCGTTCTCGTTGCTAGCGGCTAGAAGTCACAACACTTCGCGCGCCAAGCTGCGGATGGAAAGCTTCCGAAGAGCTTCGCTGACGAATATGGTCCAGACCCGAAGAACTTCTTCATCACGGCTCCGGAACTTCATAAGATGCATCCGAGGAAGGTCTTGGGGAAGGACATCCCGTGGGGGACCGTTGGTCTGCACGCATATTCCGATCGCGTCAGCACCGGTCCGAAGCAATTGATGGCCGGGTCTAGGAAGTTCAAGCTCGAATATCTGGACAGGAGTGACATCGTGTCATTGACGCCCTATGCGGAGACCGTGACAGGCATACAGACCCTTGAGAACCACTCGAGCAGGGTCATGCCGGTGATCCTCTAGTTCTGGGATGGGCGATCGTGGCGGACCAAACCTCTTTCATCCACATTTTCGGGATATTTTTTTATAATGAACAATTCAATCGGCCTCTAATCGTCCCAAGCGGGGCGGGCACACCGATGAGGTGAGGGCGGAACTTTCTTAGGAGGAGAGGGAAGCAGTAATATAAATCGGGTTTGGCAATAGGGGGCCAAACCCTTTCCAAACCCTTTCGGGATTTTGGGCGGATATGTTGAGAGCACGTGAGCCGCAGGGGACGACCTTGACCGTAGAACGCTCGGCCAGCTTTAAATAGACATAAAGGTCAATATGCTGTCAGAGGTCTCGACGATGTCCTTTGGGGTAAAGACCAACCGTCTTGCGAAGGAAAGCAGCCCGTATCTTCTCCAGCATGCCTACAATCCTGTCGATTGGTATCCTTGGGGGGACGAGGCCTTCGAAGCGGCCACGAAGCTTGACCGCCCGATATTCCTATCGATAGGCTACTCCTCCTGCCACTGGTGTCACGTCATGGAAAGGGAATGCTTCGAGGACGACGAGGTCGCCGAACTGATGAACAAGGGATTCATCAGCGTCAAGGTCGACCGAGAGGAGAGGCCTGACATCGACGGCGTTTACATGAAGGCCTGTCAGATGATGACGGGGGGCGGTGGATGGCCTTTGACCATCATCATGACCCCGGACAAGAGGCCGTTCTATGCGGCGACCTTCGTTCCAAAGACCTCCCGATACGGCATCCCCGGGATGATGGACATCCTTCCGATCGTGACGAACACATGGACGGAAAGAAGGGGCGACCTGTACCAGGTGGCCCAAAGGGTGGTGTCCGCCTTGACGATACAGGACAGGAGCGAGGGTCGGATCGACGCTGGTGAGATAGAGGGATCGGCCTTTCATGACCTGATCGAAAGCTACGAGGAAAAATATGGAGGGTTCGAGGTCGCCCCGAAGTTCCCATCTCCCCATAAGGCCATGTTCCTTTTGAGGCACTGGAGGAGGTCTCGCCACCCGAAGGCGTTGGAGATGGCCAGGCACACACTTGGAAGCATGAGCCTCGGGGGCATATACGATCACATAGGTGGGGGGTTCCATAGATACTCGACGGACAGGAGATGGTTCCTTCCCCATTTCGAGAAGATGCTCTACGATCAAGCGATGATCTCGATGGCATGCACGGAGTGCTATCTGGCGACCGGATCTGGGCAGTTCATGAGGACGGCGATCGGGACGCTCGACTACGTCCTCCGCGACCTATCGCAACCTGATGGTGGGTTCTATTCTTCGGAGGATGCCGACAGCTCCGATGGCGAAGGGATTTACTATACGTGGACGATCGATGAGATCGCTGGAGCGGTGAGGAAGGACGACCTTGCTCTGATCATCGAACTGTTCGACGTCCGGAAGGATGGAAATTACCGCGTGGACGAAAGCTGCGGATATAACGGTCGCAACATACTCCACATGATCGAAGAGGTACCGGAATATTCCAATCGAAAAGGACTGAGGGAGGACGCGGTCTCGGAATCGGTGACCGACGCGTTGAAGGCTCTGTTCAAGGCCAGGGCGAAGAGGGAAAGGCCAAGGCTCGATGACAAGGTCCTTCTTGATTGGAACGGTCTCATGATCGCGGCACTTTCGAAAGGGGGGCGTTCATTGGGTCAGCCCCGGTATATTGAAAGGGCCGAGCGTGTCGTTCATTTCATAGAGACGATGATGCGGGCGGAGAACAATTCCCTCCTACACAGGTTCCGCGACGGAGAGGCGGGGATAGAGGGGTTCCTTACGGACCATGCTTTCTACACTTGGGGGCTGATCGAGCTTTACCAGGCTACCATGGACCAGAGATATCTGAAGCTGGCGGCCGAGAACGCGACGGAGATGGACAGGCTTTTCGAATCATCGTCCGGGGGATTCTACGTCTCAAGGGGGGACGATCTCATCGCCAGGGAGATGGAATCGTACGACGGGGCGATGCCTTCGGGCAATTCCGTCGCGCTCTACGCCAACGTCGTTCTGGCTGAGCTGACCGGCGATAAGAGGTTCGAGGAAGCAGCAAGGAGGACCGTCGATCGATTTTCTGGCGATGTCGGTGCCGCTCCTTCGGCCCATTGCTTCTTCGCGATCGGCACATCGATGCTTTTGAACGGCGCGTCGGTCGTGAAGATGAGGCGGGATTCGAGAGGGATCGCCGATGAGGAGGTTCGAGACCTCATCGACCGGTCCTTTGCGCCAGAGGTCCTGATGACCGTCTCGGACGAACTTGCCGGAGGGGACGTGAGGTCGATCGCCCAGGTCTGCCGCGGCAACGCATGCCTGCCGGCCGTCACAGACATAGGTTCCTTGAAAGAACAGTTGGGGATCTGATAGAAGAGGTCGGCCGGACATCTCCGTCCGTAATATGTTGGATCAGATCAGGTCGAACGCTGCCGAAAGCGCGCCGTCCTCGGCCTGGCGATAATCCATGCCGGTCCCGATGATGATGACATCGCCATCCTGTATGGTGAAGATGCCGCGAAGCTCAGCTGCGAATGCCTTCTTGTGCTCATCGAGATTATAATCTGGTATGATCCAGAGGTTCCCCGACTTGACGAGTATAGTGGTCGCTCCGTCCGCGCCTGCCTTGACCGCCGCGTCCCTCTGCTCAACGCCGATCTTCACCTTGTCCGCCATGGACTTGACCAGGACCGCTACGGCGACCTGGCCTATCGAGCTGTCGGACTTCGTGACGAGACCGACCTGTATCGGGAAACCGTTGAGGAAGTCGATGCCCTTCTTCGAAATCGACACGCCCGTCTGCTTGATCTCGACCAGGTCGTGCTCTCGAAGGTACTCGAGTATCGTCCTCATGCTGCCCTCGCCTACTCCGACCGCATCAGAAAGCTGTTTGCGGCCCTTGCGGCGACCGTCCGAGATCGCCGCCAGGGTCTTGTAGACGTGGTAGTCTGCGAACCTGTGAACAGGCCCGTACCGTGACAGGTCGATGAGCTTCATCGCTCAGAATACCGTCACATTACCATTTACAACTTTCTCTGTGACCTTGCCGATGTCGTTGAGCCAGTTGTCGGCTATCGCCATTGCCTCCTTCTGCCACTTGGCGGCCTTCGGTTTCGCCTCGGGCGCCAGGAACAGCTGGACGCTGCACGTCTGCGGATCGCTGATAGGCCTGCCGATCTGGGACAGTATGCGCACATGGGCCTCGAGTATGTCGCCATTTCCGGCCTTGACGACGTCGGCCGCGATCCAGTTGGCCATGATGTTGTACATCTTGCCTACGTGTGTGATGGGGTTCTTGCCCGCGCTCGCCTCCATTGACATCGGGCGGTTCGGCGTGATAAGGCCGTTGACACGGTTTCCGCGTCCTACTGAGCCGTCATCGCCGTTCTCGGCGCTGAGCCCTGTCACGGTCAGATAATAGTTGCCGGACTCGGGATTGTCCGCGTGGTTGATGTTGACATTGAGATCGTAATCGGTGAACTTCAAGGCGTAATCGTTCACGAGGTTGCCCATCTGCTCAACGACGCTCATGTAGTGGTCGGCATCCGGGATGTACCTGTCGACCATCGCGCAGGCGATCGTCATGTCGACCTTCTTGCCGTTCCTCGCGCACATGACCTTCACGTCCTCTCCGGTCTCCTTGAGCTTCTTCTTCATGGCTCCGTTGATGTACTTCTCGGTCTCGAGGCAGACGGTCTCGGTCTCGGACAGAGGTGCGTACGAGCAGCCGAAGGACGTGTCGTTGGCCAGCAGGCAGTTGTTCCCACTGTAGTCAGGCGTGCACTTCTTCTGGAGCTCATCGAAGTTCTTGATGAGGTCCTGCGATCCCTTGCCTATCTTGCAGTCGACGATGACATCGTGGTTGACGTTCAGGTTCGGGAAGCGCTTCAGGTATTCCTTGGCCGCGTCGATCGCCGTCGTGGAATATGGAAGCCTTTCCCCGTTGACCTGGGTGATGGCCCTTCCGACCAGCAGTATATAGATCGGCTCGAGCATCCTACCGCCGCCGAACTTCGGGGCGCTCTGCCCCCCTACGACCTCGTTCTGGTCGGTGTTGTGGTGCAATATCTCGCCGCAATATTCGAGATACATCTTGCACAATGCCCTCGAGACGGACTCCGCGAGACCGTCGGAGATGCTGTCTGGATGTCCAATTCCCTTTCTCTCGACCAGCTCGACGTTCTGCTTCTCGATCGGCGTGAGGTCGACGGAATCGACTATGATGTTCTTGCTGACATTCCTAGCGACCAGCTTCTTTGAGACCGGTTTTACCTTTGCTGACTTTGCCATCTTCGATCACCCTTGTTCTTTCGGCATCGTGCCATGACCTGACACTCTGGCCAATGATATGGAACTGTGATGTCCCGTGGAAGATGGTACCCCAATATAAGCGTGATTGACTCAATTATTCTTATATGAATAATATTATACAGTAAGACATGAAGTTCCCCGACGAGACGGAGATAAAGAAGCTCAGGAAAGGATTGGACATAACGCAGTCCCAGCTCGCTTCGATGTCGGGCGTGAGCCAATCCACCATCGCTAAGATGGAGAGAGGGGCGATCAAGGGGAGCTACGAATCCGTCACGAAGATATTCAACGTCCTCGACCAGGAGATAATGCGAAGGAAGCAGGGCCTGAAGGCCAAGGACGTTATGACCTCGAACGTCATCAGCGTTCAGATGGACGTCTCGGTCAGGCAGGCCTCGGACATGATGAGGCAGAGCGGATATTCTCAGCTGCCGGTGTTCGAAGGTAAGCAGCATGTAGGGAGCCTTAGCGAGTACGACATACTCAGCAGGCTGAGGGACGGGGCGAGGATGGACGACCTCGGGCGCCTGACAGTGGCCGCGGTCATGGCAGACCCTTACCCGATAGTCAACGAAGAGACGCCTGCGGAGGCGCTGACCTCATTATTATCCTCGACCAACGCAGTGCTGGTCTCGAAGAAGGGAGCCGTCGTCGGCATTCTGACGAGATCGGACGTGCTGAAGCTCATATCCCAGTGATATCAGTCCGAGCTCACGACCTTAACCAGTTCGAGGTCGTCGGGGAGGAAGCTGTTCACGAAGGTCCTTTTAGCCTCCTCCAGAAGGGGGGTCGCATCGGAATAACGTCCGCTGATATGGACGAGATATAGCGCCTTTGCCTCCGCCTTCAAGGCGATCTCCGCCGCCTGTGCCGCGGTCGAGTGGCCATAATCGTTCGCCTTCTTGGCCAGACTGGAATCGGTCGTCGATTCGTGTATCATGACGTCGCAGCCTTTCGCATGCTCGGCGAACCTCTCGTTAGGGAGGGTATCTCCGGAATAGGCTAGCTTCAGACCGGGCCTGGGAGGACCCATGACATCTTTCGGGGAGACCTTCCGATCGCCAACGATGACGTCCATGCCTCTCTGGAGCCTCGAGAAGTCCGGTCCTTCTTTAACGCCTAGCTTCCTTGCGGTCTCGGGGTCGAATCTGCCCTTCCTTCCGTCCTCTTCGAGGATGAACGACAAGGAGTTCGGTATGTGCAAGGCCTCGACGGCCTTCACGGAATAACCGTCACCTTCGACGACCTCGCCATCCTTCAGCTCCCTCCAGAATATGTCGAAGGCGAGCTCGAACCGTCCGAGGGTGATCGTCGCATGGACGATCTCGGCTATGCCCCTCGGCCCAAAAATCTCGAGCGGCCGGTCCCTGCCCGAGAAGTTCATCGATTGGACGAGACCCATCAGCCCAAGGAAATGATCGCCGTGGAGGTGCGAAATGAATATCTTCTCCAGTTTCATGAACGAAAACGCGGAGAGCATGAACTGCCTCTGAGTTCCCTCGCCGCAATCGAAGAGCAACATGTCCTGCGCCGTTCTTATGGCCACCGCGGACGTGTTCCTCGCAGGCGTCGGGACGCTCCCGCCCGTGCCCAAGAACAATATCTCCACAAATGACTGATGGCCTAGGATGGATTAGATATTTTCCCGATGCGTTTGGACATGTAGTTGTCGCTGACGACGAATATGACCACACCGATGATCGCCATGAACGTAGCGATGTACATGGCGCCATGGTACCCTACCGTAAAGGCGGCGGCGCCTCCGATGAGTGCCCCGATGATGGCAGATATGCTCAGCGATGACTGCAGGAGTCCCGCGCTGGTCCCCTTCTCATCGTTCCTCTCCATGACGTACTTGATGCTGCCGACATAGAGACAGGACCACGCGGCGGCGATGAGGATCTGCGACGGTATGATCTGCCAAGCCTCCGTGGCGATGGTGTAGGATGGGAAGGTGATTATCGAGAAGATGAAACCGAAGGTAACGAGCCTGACGGAGCCGTACCTGTCGACATATTGCATGAAGACGAACTGGGCGAAGGCGTTGACCGCATAGATGCTGCCGATGAAAAGCATGCTGGCCCCCAGGTCCTCCAGGAACAGGGGATAGATGACCCATATCATGTTCGCCCCTATGTGTCGGAACATGATAGACAGGTAGACGGGGAAGTTGCGGAGCATGATGTCCTTTGGGAAGAGCGGCACCTTCTGATGCTTCTCCTCTCCGAATTGCACCGTCAGTGATACTGCGAACGCACCGGCCATCAGGATCGAGCAGAACAGGAAGATCTCGAAGTAGATGCCGATGACGCCGACCGCGAAGGTGCCTATGCCGAACCCCATCGAACCGTAGGCGCTGAACTTGCCGACCTTCTTATCAGAATCATAGACGTGGGCGAGAAGGGCCGATGGGAATATGCCAGAGCATAGACCGATGAGGACCCTGACGATGAAGAACGTCTCGGTCGAGCTTGCAAAGATGAGAAGGAATATGGAGATCGCCGTAAGTAGAAGCCCCGTCTGCATGACGCGCTTCCTGCCATGGACGTCGGAGTACCTTCCAAAATAGTATGATGATGCGAAGAGCGCGGCGTTGAACGATGCTGTGATGAACCCTATCTGGACGGTGTCTGCGCCGAAATCGCTCCGAAGAAGGTTCGGAATGAGCAGGGCCGAGCCGGACAGAGCTCCGCTCGACAGCATCTGGATCCAGGGGGCTTTCATGTCCAGCAACTGACCGAAGAAGTAAACTGATGGTGTTCAGAGACGCTTAATGACCCAGCGTACCGATCTTCCTCTCGTTCTTGGAGCGCTTCTTGTACTCCTTGTAGTGCTCCTTGCAAAGGTAGCCCTTCTTCTGGTCCTCATCGACCTCCATCCCTGCTTCCTCTACCAAATCCTTTGCCACCGACCTTTCGTATTCGTTGGTGCAGCCCTTGATGGCGCATTTTTCGGTCTTCTTTTCTGGGGATTTACGCTCAACCATGAGTATGGGATATGGCTCTCTTTATTAAAAATTTCTACCTCTGGGTAATATCTTGGTCGATCGACCGAACCTTCGATGGATGGGTCTAGCTTTGAAATACCTCGATATCGTTCTGAGTCGTGATGATCAAGATCGCGCCTTCGATCCTTTCGGCGGACTTTTCGAAGCTTGGCATAGAGGTCAGGAGATTGGAGGAATGCGGGGCCGATTGGGTCCACGTCGACATCATGGACGGGATCTTCGTTCCGAACATCACCATCGGGCCGAGCGTGGTCAGTAGCCTAAGGCCGCACACGTCGTTGCCCTTCGACGTCCACCTGATGATAACGAGACCGGAGCGGTACATCAAGGACTTCGCCTCTGCCGGTTCGGACTACATCACAGTCCACGTCGAGGCTACGGAGTCGGTCAAAGGATGCATAGACCAGATCCATTCCCTAGGAAGGAAGGCTGGCATATCCTTGAACCCGGCAACTCCTTTCGACAAGGTCGAACCATATATCGAAGATATCGAACTTCTTCTCGTCATGACCGTGAACCCCGGATTCGGAGGACAGTCTTTCATGTCGGAGGTCGTCCCGAAGATATCCGAGGCGAGGAAGGTCCGCGACGAACGAGGATTGTCGTATGAGATCGAGATCGACGGCGGCATTAATTCGACCACGGGCAGGAAATGCGTCGATTCGGGAGCGACCGTCCTCGCTGCTGGCTCCGCCCTATTCAAGGCCAAGGACATGAAGAGCGAGATCGCTTCGTGGAAGTCGTTCTGATGCTCGCTCCCTTTAGAAAATAGGCGAAACGAGGGCGACCTCAAACAGATGCCTTTATGATGGGTGAAGCAATACCCCCTCTTATAATATAAATACCCTAGAGCGGGAAGCACTATGACTAGGATTGGTTCTAAGAAATCACTCGTTTATAAGCTGGGCATCAAGGATGGATTCAAGATCTATTTGCACAATCCACCCGCGAACTACAGGCAGTTCCTAGGCAGGCTCCCGAAGACTGCGGAGGAACTGGACAAGCCCGTCTCCGACATGGACTTCGTCCAGATGTTCGTCACGGCGAAAAAGGACCTGACAGAGACGTTCCCAAAGATGATGGGGCACCTCTCGCCCGAGGGTATCCTTTGGGTCTGCTGGCCGAAGGAGTCGTCCAACATCAAGAGCGACCTCACTGGTATGCTCGTTAGGAACACGGGGATCGCCAACGGACTGACGGACGTGAAGGTGTCTTCGATCGACGACACATGGTCGGGATTGAAGTTCGTCCATAAGAACAAGGAAAAGTAGGTTCCGGGGCCGATATCGATGAAGTTCAGCATCTCTCAGAAATGGTTAGTCGCCCTGATTGCGATCGTCCTGCCTGCGCTTCTGCTCCTGATGGCGGCGATCCTGGGATCCGGCGTGTGCATAATAATGACGATCATGTTCTGGATCGCATTGGCAATGATCGTGGTCTTCATCCCGTACTACAAGGAAAAGCCGGACCATTGAATATCTGGCCGAAGCCCATCTTATTACCTGCGCTGGTCATCCTGACCACGTAGGTCGTTCTCTTTTTTCAATCGAACGATTGTACGAGTCGCATCGAACTTCATTCGGTAAGATATCCATCCCGATTCGTCAAATTTGAATATACCTCATCGCATGGAGATTCGGGGAAGGAGAATGGGTGTAAATCTAACCGACCTCGTCAAGTTCCACGAGATGGAACCGGGGCAGCTCAAAGGGAGGACCGTCGCGATCGATGCATACAACGCGATATACCAGTTCCTCTCGGTCATAAGGCAGCCCGACGGCACGCCGCTGAAGGATTCCAGAGGAAGGGTCACCTCTCACTTGGCGGGCCTCCTCAACCGCAACGCGAACCTCATCGAGATGGGCATGGTCCCTGTCTATGTTTTCGACGGAAAGCCGTCAAGGCTAAAGATGGCCACCATCATCGAGAGGACGGAGAGGCGGGCAAGGGCGCAGCAAGAATGGAAGGTGGCCGTCACGGCGGGGGACCTCGAGGTCGCTTATACTAAGGCAACGCAGTCGACGAAGATCACGAACGAGATAGTCGAATCGTCCAGGGTCCTGCTCGTCATGCTCGGAATACCTATCGTCCAGGCGCCAAGCGAAGGTGAGGCGCAGGCCGCCTACATGGCGATGAAGGGAGATGCATGGGCCGCATCGAGCCAGGACTTCGACTCGTTGCTTTTCGGGGCGCCGAGGCTTCTGAGGAACCTGACCATGTCGGGTAGGCGCAAGATGCCCGGCAGGAACGAATACAGGGACGTGAAGATGGAGATGGTGGAGCTCCCGGAAGTGCTCATCGGTCTCGAGATGACCCGAGAGCAGCTCATCGACCTTTGCATACTGATGGGCACGGACTTCAACGAGGGGATCAGAGGCATCGGTCCTAAGAAGGGGCTCAAGCTCATAAAGGAGCACGGGAACCTCAAAGGGGCGATCGCTTCACTGCAGAAGGAAATGCCAGAGTACGAACAGGTGAGGGACCTGTTCCTCAAGTTCGAACACACCGACGATTACTCGCTCGAACTGCAAAGACCTGAAAGGGAGAAGGTCATGGAGTTGCTCGTGAAGGAGCATGATTTCTCCGAACAGCGCGTCGTTAATGCACTGGATAAGATGTTCAAGGTCCCGGAAAAGCCCGCGAAAGGGAGTCAGCTGAGCCTGGACATGTTCTGATACGCTCTGACATTAATCTCAAAAATCGAATTTTTTAGGCATTGATTATTAATCCTTGGATTAATACCCCTCATAAGTTCGTGCGTGCTCACTGGTGGCCTAGGGGGATTCCAGAACCATCGGTTCTACAAAAGCTTCTGTACGGACCTGAGAAGGGAAGGCGATGATAAAGCCAATCCAAGGAAATTATAACCCAGTCGAACTGGAAAAACAGATAAGGGAACGCTGGAAGGAAACTGACGCTTATAAGAAGACGAAGGAATACCGGTCCAACGGACCGGACTACTACTTCGTGGATGGACCGCCATACACGACCGGATCGATCCATCTCGGCACTACCTGGAACAAGACCATCAAGGACACGATCCTGCGCTTCAGACGCATGCAGAAGTACAACGTCTTCGACAAGCCAGGATACGATATGCACGGCCTCCCGATAGAGGTCAAGGTAGAGCAGTCGATAGGCGTGAAGAACAAGAAGGAGATCGAGGAGTACGGGATCGACCGTTTCGTCTCGACCTGCAAGAACTTCGCCATCGATTTCCAGAAGAAGATGAACGAACAGTTCAAGGAAATAGGGGTCTGGATGGACTGGGACAACCCCTATCTCACGATCACACCGAATTACATAGAGGCGGCATGGTGGACGCTGAAGCGCGCGCACGACAAAGGCCTGCTGGTCCAAGCGAACCGCGTGCTTCCCTGCTGTCCCAGATGCGAGACGGCCTTGGCCGAGGCCGAGATCAATTACTCTGACGAGAAGGACCCCTCCATCTATGTCAAGTTCCCGCTGAAGGAGGACCCGAAGGTCTTCCTGCTCATATGGACGACGACGCCGTGGACCTTGCCTGCCAATCTGGCGGTCGCGGTGCATCCTGATTTCAAGTACGTCAAGGCCAGATATCGTCGCATCGGCGAGACGGAGACCGTCATAGTCATGAAGGACCTCGCGGACCAGATAGGCGAGATGGCCGGATGGGAGCAGTATGAGATACTCGAGGAGATAGAGGGGGACGACCTTGTAGGTCTCGAATACACATCGATTTTCGAGGACACGGTCCCTTACCAGAAGATGGCCTCGGGCAAGTGGGTGCACCGGGTCATCGCGTCCAAGACCGTCGAGGCATCGAACACCGGACTGGTTCACATCGCGCCAGGTTTCGGTCCTGAGGACTTCGAGCTTGGCAAGGAGTATAATATCGAGCCTTTCTGCCCCGTCGACGAGACAGGCAAGTACAACAAGGACATAGGCGAGACCTATGCGGGCATCCACATAAAGAAGGCCAATCCGTTGATCCTGAAAGGACTCGACGAGAGGGGCCTGCTGTTCGCCAACTCCACGATCGAGCACAGATATGGACATTGCTGGCGCTGCAACTCGCCTGTCATCTTCAGGACGACTAACCAGTGGTTCCTGAAGGTCACCCAGGTCAAGAACGAGATGCTAGAGGAGATCGAGCGTGTCAGATGGACCCCCGACTGGGCCGGTTCCTCCAGGGAATACGACTGGGTTATGAACGCCAGGGACTGGTGCATATCTAGGCAGAGATATTGGGGAATACCGATCCCAGTGTGGATATGCCCGCATTGTGGCGAGATGAAGGTCATCGCAACGGCTGACGACCTAGAGAAAGGAGACGGCTACAGGAAGGACATGGACCTGCACAGGCCATGGATCGACGG
>JAJFUT010000039.1 GCA_021372315.1 Methanobacteriota archaeon | reverse complement strand
TTCAAAAGGGCATATCTCGACATGTTCCTAAGGGACCTGATCTACTACTCGCTGCTGATGCTTGCGCCGGCGTTCGTCGGACTGTCGCTCGCAGGACTGATCGTCGGATATCATTTCGTCTCCATCGCATTGCTGTTCGTCCTCCTCTTCATCAGCTTCCTCGTCGGCATATCGTTCAGCTTCTTCGTGTCCGTGATCTACACGAGGAGCGCCCTGGCGTTCTTGACGATCGCATTCGGGTTCATAGCATGCCTTATCGCGTACGGGGTCTTCGACGCCTTCCCGCTGGAGGCGCTCATTCCCACCGTGGGGGCACAGCAAAACGTCCAGCCTTTCGGATCGGACCCGATCGCCGCTTCCTTCTACATCGTCCTCAGCGTCGCCGCCTCGCTAGCGTTCATAGCGCTCGCGGTCCAGCTGGTCAATGTCGAAAGGAGTGGCAAGAGCTACACTTACAGGGACAAGTTCTCGGACTACAAGAACAAGCTACGGGCCTTCCGTTCGTACGATTCGCTTCTGGCCAAGGAGCTCGTCGACATAAGAAGGTCCGGCATGTTCAGCAAGCTCATCTTCGCATATGTCGCCCCCCTTCTCTTCCTCGGTTTCTCGACCTGGTACATCAACACGGGACTGAAGATCCCCGTCGGATTCAACATAATATTCTACGCAGGGATGGTGGGCTTCTTCGGGGTGATAGTCTACAACTGGCTTACGAACACCGATCTCAACGACTACTACGAGACGATGCCCGTGGACGTTCCGATGGTGATCAGGACCAAGCTGGCATCCTTTCTTATCATCACGACCGCCATATCGATCGCCTCCGTACTGCTGATCGCGCTCATGAACGGAGAGACGAGGCTTCTGTGGCTGGCCATCCCAGTGCTCATCGTCACTTCGGTGTACATGGTCACGGCGACCGCGTATTTGACCGGGCTGAGGACGAGCTCCTTCCTGTTCGACCCGTCGGTGATGGCCAAGTTCGTCGTCATGGCGATGGTCCCCGACATATCGATAACGATATTGTCGTTCAGCATCGACACCTCACCGACGATCACGATAGCAGGTATTTTCCTGGCCCTGGCCCTGCTCCTCGTAGCGACGAAGCTCTTCTACGATGGAATCGAGCGGAAATGGGCGGGAGAAGCCTTTTCCTGATCGCTTAAGGTTATCATCAGGGCGAGCGATGACTAGGTACATGTCCAGAGGGGAGGTGTTCAGAAGGTTGGTCCATCTTCTAACGCCAGTTTTCCTGGTCTATTATTGGGTCCCGGACCCCTTATGGACGGGCGGTCCGTCCAAGGGAGTGGGGCTCGTATCCCTCCTCATGCTGGTATTCCTTTTCGAGACGATCAGGAGGATATCCGGACTGAATGTCGTGGGCCTAAGGGACTATGAGAGGATGAGGATGGCCGCGTACGCGTGGGCGGCTATGGGCCTCACGTTCGTATTCCTGACGATGCCCTTCGAGGTAGCGGTGCCGGCCGTCATAGGTATGGCGTGGGTCGATCCGTTGATAGGGGAGCTCAGGGCGCGGAAGAGGGAGCTCTATCCCCAGGTCCCTATCGCCGTCTACTTCTTCCTTTCGCTCATCTCGTTGACGCTGCTCGTCGGGCTTAACACATGGACGTTCATCGCAGCGGCCTTGTCCGCCCCAGTGGCGGTATGGGTGGAGAGGCAGAGGTTCTGGAAGCTGGACGACGACATGACGATGATGGTGATACCCGCCGTCCTCATATGGGCTATCTTGACGCTCACGCAAGTGCTGTGAGCAATACAGCTAGGGGAACAGGAATTAATAAAAAAGTTGAAGGTTCACTGTCCGAGCAGCCCCTTCCTCTTGAACCAACGCTGGTAACCCTTCTGGAACGCCTGGATCGAAGAGTTATGGCACTTCAGCGCAGCTTCCTCAGTGTCGTGTGCCTTCCCACAGGCCCAGCACTGGTACACGGTCTTCATGACATTCCCTAACAGGGAACGGGAATATAACTTTAATGGAAGGAACAGCGCCTCGACAGCTCTACAAAAACGAGGTAGCATCGTAGTAATCGCTGGGGCATTGGTTTAGCCAGTGTGCCAAAAAAACCCACAGGTAAAATGGTAATGACTTAGATATTTATATGCATCATAACCCTTTACTTAATAATGAACAAGATAAAAGTGATCAACGAACCCTCAGAGCTCGTTCCAATGCTGAGAGCCGTTGATACCCCCGTTAAGAGGGACGTCCTCAAGGAGGTGACCATTGAGTGGAAGACGCTCAAGGAGGTCGAGGACAAGTACGGGGCAGAAGGTAAAGATGCGTTGAAGTTCTTCGAGAAGATGAAATTGGTCGAGACAAGGTGGCAGCCGTCCGGCGGCAATCGTCCGGAGAAGGCGTACCACACGTATTACAACTCTTTCCACATCAACGCCCAGTGGCCCGTCTACGAGATCAGCGACGTCCTGTCCGTGGCTATGATGCCCGAGGAAGACTTTCAGGAGATCGAGGACAAGATCCTTGAGCAGGTCGGGAAGGAGGGCAAGTTCGCAGGCGACGTCGCCGAGAGCATGGGCCTGACCTCCACCATGCTCAAGTCAGTGGTGAAGAGGTCCGTAAAGATGGACTATAGAGGACACCGCCTGGAGCGGTTAAAAGAGTGATTTTTTGGGATCCCGATGGCTGAGATTTGGATTCTAAGATTGGGGCATAGGCCGGAACGCGACAAGCGAATTACGACCCACGTCGCACTGACGGCGAGGACCTTCGGTGCCAAGGGCATAATCGTCTCGACCAAGGACGAGGTCCTGGAGGACAGCGTCATGGACGTGGTCCACCGTTTCGGCGGGGACTTCACGATCAGGACTGGCGTCAGTTGGCACAGCTTTCTGAAGGAGTTCAAGGCGAAGGGAGGGCGGATAGCCCACCTGACCATGTACGGCATGCCCGTGGACGACGTCGCTAAGAACGTCTCGCTCGACAAGGACCTCCTCATCGTCGTCGGGGCCGAGAAGGTGCCGGCCGAGCTCTACCAGATCGCAGATTTCAATATCTCCGTGGGGAATCAGCCCCATTCAGAGGTCGCCGCGCTGGCGATACTCCTTGACAGGCTCTCCCAGGGGTCCTGGGTCGAGAAGGAGTTCGAGGGCGGCACGATCAAAGTCCTTCCATGCGCGAGGGGAAAGAATGTCATCAACCCTGCCGAACGAGAAGATATGCCTTGAGATCCTGAAACAGGAGGGATGCTCGGACAAGGTCGTCCGTCATGTGTGCGTAGTGAACTTCGTCGCGATGACCTTGGCGAAGGCATGCGGGGCCAACCTCGAGCTCGTCAATGCGGGTTCGTGGCTTCACGATGTCGGAAGGTCGAGGACTCATGGCGTCAAGCACGTCTCCGAGGGGGTGGCGATCGCCAGGTCCAGAAATCTTCCCGAGGAGCTCGTGAGGGTGATATCGACGCACGTGGCCGCCGGTTTCACAGAGGACGAGGCAGCCGCTATCGGCCTGCCCCCAGGCGATTATATGCCTTCCTCCCTCGAGGAGAAGATCGTCTGCCACTCCGACAACCTCGTCGGCGATGACGACATCATGACCCTGCAGGAGGCGGTCGAAGACCTCGAGGTGAGAGGCTATCGGACGACCGCATCGAGGATGAAGGTCATGCACGAGGAGCTCTCGGCGAGATGCGGCATCGACATCGACCTGCTGCTCGAGGATTCAGAGGTCAGGACCAAGGCCCTCAAAAGATGTGCCGCTTATATCTCCCGTTGATGTGGTCGTCCCGAAGGGTCTGGTAGCTCAACGACGAACGCCTTGACGTCTCGAGTATGCTCTCGTCGTCAGACCTCACGATCTTGCCAGGCACGCCCATGACGACCGACCTCGGAGGGATCTCCATCTTAGCCGTCACGATCGCGTTGGCCCCGATTATGCACTCGTCGCCTATGACGGCGCCGTCCAGGATCGTAGAGTTGATACCGATGAGGCAATCGTTGCCTACCTTGGCTCCGTTGATCACGGCGCCATGCCCTATCGTCGTCCCCCTGCCGATCACCGTTGGAAAATCATGGCTGGCATGGATGACGGCGGTGTCCTGCACGTTGCTGTCCTCGCCGATCTCTATGCTGTTCATGTCCCCTCTCAGGACAGCGCACGGCCATATGCTGACGCCCTCTGATAATCTCACATCACCAATTATGACCGCTGAGGGGTCCACGTAGATCTTGTCCAATACGGTCCCTCCCGGGGTTTGAAAAGCCAGTTAAAAGGTTTACTCTGCCTTGGCGGGCGCCTTCGGAGGTGCCGCTTTCTTTGCAGATGTGACCCTCTTCGGGAAGTACTTCAGGAGGACCACGTCGCCGATGGACTGGATCCAGCGGTATGGAACGTTGACCGCCTTGGAATCCTCCACGAGAAGCGGGTTGGTCTCATCGATGAAGAGGCCATCTATCTTTTTGTTCTCAATATCAACGACAAGATTGTTAACGGTACCCAGGTGTACGCCAGCTGGTGTATACACTTCAAGTCCGATCAATTCAGAGGCTTCCTCTAGCATCTCCTACCCTCTGCGGCTATATGGCCGAACATCATTAAAATACTTCGTGGCCAATTTCATTACAACATCCAAGCCCCTTTTGGCCGGTCCTTCCGACCACAGAGGGCTCGGATCGGGCCGTAAGGCGCAGCTGGACCATTGAACCATCCGCAATGCGGAAGGTTGAATGCAAAATATTTATATGGTTGAGCAAGCTACGATTTTGTAATCGTAACGCACAACCGAATGGGGACCTCCGATGGAACAGGACGACGAGTTGGAATCGATCCGGGCGAGGAAATTAAATGCGTTGATCGAACATTCGAACAAAAAAGGAGAGAAGAAAATGGCTGGAAACGTCGAGGTAATCACCGATGCAGGTTTTGACAAGTTCATCAAGCAGGACAAGCTGGTCGTCATAGACTGTTGGGCCCCGTGGTGCGGTCCCTGCAGGGCGTTGGCCCCAAAGATCGAGGAGCTATCCGTCGAGATGGCCGATAAGGTGGCCTTCGGCAAGCTGAACACAGACGAGAACGAGAACGTGGCGCTGAGGTTCAACATATCCGCGATCCCCACCGTACTTATATTCAAGAACGGCAACTTCGTCGATAGGATCGTAGGCCTCAGACCGAAGGAAGCGATGAAGGCCGCCTTCGAAAAGATGCTATAAATCTCTTAGGATGCCTATCGCATCCTTCCTTTTCGTATCATGCAAAACACTTTAAGGTAATCAATCCCATTTTTCCTGCGTGGGGCGTATGAACTACGACGTGGTCATCATCGGGAGCGGCGTTGCGGGACTCCAGGCCGCCATACACGCTGCGAGGAAGAAGGTCAAGGTAGCCGTGATCGGTAAGATCGAGGCATCTGCTCTGTCCAAGGCGCACATAGAGAACTATCTGGGGATCGAGACCTCCGACGGGAGCAAGCTGCTTGAGACCGGGGCCAAGCAGGCTCGGCATTACGGCGCGGAGCTGTTCCCGGAGGAAGTTATTTCCGTCGAGATGTCCGAGGGTGGCTTCATCGTCAAGACCGACGGGATGAAGGATCTCGCATGCAAGGCGCTCATCATCGCGTCTGGCATATCTAGAAACAAGCTCAACGTCGAGGGTGAGAAGGAATTCTATGGCCTCGGGGTGAGCTATTGCGCCAACTGCGACTGCCATTTCTTCAAGAAGAAGAAGGTCGCGATTGTAGGCAACGGAAGCAACGCCGCTGTCGCGGCGCTCCTGCTGAAGGATTACGCCGACAAGGTATACTGGGTCGCTAAGGCGGTCACAGCCTCGAAGGAGCTCATGGAGATGGTGGAGGTCTCGAGCATCGAGATCATCTCCCCCGCATGGCCCGCAAAGATAGTGGGCGAGAATGTCGTCAAGGGCATCGTCCTGAAGGATGGCAAGGTCATAGACGTGGATGGCGTGTTCATCGAGCTCGGCGCCAAGGGCGCGGCCGATCTGGCGATAGAGCTGGGGATCATAGCGGACGAGTCCGGTTCTATCAAGGTCGACCGCGAGTGCAGAACGGAGACCGAGGGTGTCTTCGCATGCGGCGACATCACCGGTCAGCCGTGGCAGATGGCCAAGGCCGTGGGCGAGGGGTGCGTCGCGGGATTGAACGCGGCCTCCTTCGCCAGGAAGGAGGTGGAGTGATATGACGTTCGTCGACGAGCTGATCAGCGGCATACTGAGGAGCGAGGACGGATTCTCCGATGCGTTGAGGAAGATCCTGGACGAGGACCTCAAGATATCGGTTCCTGAGTTCTGCGGCCTGACAGGGCTGTCCCAGAGCACGGTCTACAAGATACTGCAGGACCAGAGGGAGCCTAACCTCAGGACCGTCAGGGCGGTCATGAAGGCGGTCAGGAAGCTCGACAAATACCCAGGCGGGGAGTTCATAGGGATCATCGCGGCCAAGCCCGTCCTTGTGAAGATCGAGGAGAGGATCGTTCAGGTGGGCAACAGGCAGGTCAGGGTAAAGGAATACCCAGCCGCGACGATGGAAGAGGCGATCATCGCTGCAGTGAAGGCCGAGCGCGACGGCGCCCTGGCGATCGTCTGCGCGCCGATAATCGCCCCGACCATCGAGAAGATACTCAGAATACCGGTCCAGGTGGTCATACCGAAGGACAGCATGCTCAGGGCGATAGACCAGGCTGCGCAGAAAGTGTTCTGAGCCTAATTCATTTGGAGGGCTGGTTGGCCTCGCTTTCCAGTTCCGATAAGATCTTCTTTCTCAGTGCCAAGAACGAAGGGTCTGCGCGGTCACGGGGCCGTTCATGCTCGATCTTGAATATCTCCTTGATCTTGCTTGGCCTCGAGGTCAGGACGACCACCCTGTCCGCTAGGAACACCGCCTCATCGACCGAATGCGTAATGAAAACAACGGTCTTCCGAGTCTCTTCCCAGACACGAAGAAGTTCCTTCTGCATCTGGTTCCTGGTCTGAGCGTCCAGAGCGCCGAACGGTTCGTCCATCAAAAGGATCGATGGGTTGTTCGCTAGCGCCCTGGCGATGCCAACGCGTTGCTTCATTCCCCCCGACAGCTCATATGGATGCGAATCCTCGAATCCCTTGAGACCCACCAGCTCGATGTACTTGTCAGATATCTTATGCCTTTCAGCAGCTGGCATGTTCTTGATCTCGAGGCCGAACTCGATGTTCTTCCTCACGCTCCTCCAAGGGAAAAGGGCGAACTCTTGGAAGACCATTCCCCTGTCAGGGCCCGTGTTGGCGATCTCCTTCCCCTTCAGCTTGATGCTGCCTGACGTAGGCTTGTCCAATCCGGCGATCATTCGCAGCAGCGTCGTCTTACCACAACCAGATGGACCTAGGATGCAGACGAACTCCCCTTCTTCGACCTCAAGATTGAAATCATCGATGGCCACAAGGGAACCGTTCTCCTTTGGGAACTGCTTTCTGAGGTTTGTGATCTGAAGGATCATTTTCATGCCCCCATCCATTTCGAGACCCTTCTTTCGACGTAGCTTGCCGCTTCGACCGTAAGGAGGCCCAAGGCGGCGATGACGACCATCCCTGCGAACATGTAATCATATCTGCCGATGTTCGCCTGGGTAAGAATGTATATCCCTACACCGCCGCCCCTGGCCCCGATCATCTCCGCGGCAACGATGCACATCCAGCCTATACCGAGCCCGATCCTTATTCCAGTCATCATGTAAGGGATGGTGTAAGGAAAGACGACCTTGGCGAAGAGGTCGCTCTTCGAGGCTCCCTGCGTTCTTGCGGCATCGATCAGCTGCGGCTCTACGCTCTTCACGCCGAAGATGACGTTGGAGAGCACTGGGAACAGGACTCCGATGAATATTGCCAGGATCGGGCCCCAGATCATGCCGGTCACGACGAAAAGGAATGGGACCCAAGCGATAGGAGGGATTGGTCTGAACACCTCAACTATAGGTTTTCCTATCATCCCAGCGAACTTTGAGAAGCCCATGATAAGACCTATCGGGACGGCTATGGCCAGAGCCAGAACGAACCCGATCACGAACCTCTTGAGGCTGGCCATGATCGAATCCCACATGGTGACGCCCAGAGAAGGGTCCGGAGTGTTGAACGAATCGACCAGCGCATCCCATACCTCGACGGGGGTCGGGAGATAGGCCGTGTCCAGAAATATCGAAAGGCCGTACCAGATGACGAGGAATATGGCTATCGATAAAACAGCGAACCCTATGTTGAGCAGGAATCCGTCTCTCATCCTGGTCAGCATCTTCGGGAATTTGTTGAGCTTATTCACGGCCACACCCTCGTCATGTGTTCTCACATAGTAATATTTTATCGGAAGAAAAATGAAACATATGGCCGGCAAAGCCGGCCTAAATGATTTAGTCCACTGCCTCGAGGTACTGAACCTGAACAAGGTCCTCTACGTACTCCGTCACGTTCGCATAGTCCCTGTCGGCCAGTTTCGACCCCGGGATCAATCCAAGGTCGATGTAGGACTGAGTGTAATCTTCGAGGTAGGTCTCAAAGTTGTCACCAATTTGGTAATCTAGGTCCATATGTTCCATGGAGCTGAGCACGACGGTCTCGTTCGTTCCGGAGAACTCGGTTGCCAGGGTGATTATCCTGTCATATGTCTCTCCGCTTCCGGCGTCGAAGGCCCCATCGATCATTTCGTTCGCTTGGATGAACGCCTTTAGGAACATCTCGACCGTGTCCGGGTTGGTCTCCGCGAATGACCTAGACACAGCTATTACGCAGCACGGGTGGTCGGGCCAGACATCACCCGACCAGAGGAGCAGTTCTCCCGCTCCCGAAAGGATCATCTGTGACCCATACGGCTCCCAAGCGATTGCCGCCTGGACTTGGTTCGTATCCATAGCGGCCTGCATGTCCTTCGGTGCCACCTGGACGTAGAATACTGTGTCGTCATCCCCATCGGTACCATCAAGCTTGACGTTCATGCCATTTGCGGCGGCAAGCTCTAGCAGGAACAGATGTTGGATCGAGGAAACCCCTGGTGTAGCGATCGTCTTGCCTTTCAGGTCAGTAAAGTTGTCGATGCCATCTTTTACAACTACCGATGATCCCTCACTGTTGACCATTGCGACAATGATTATGTCGATCTTAAGGTTCAGCGACTTCAATATGGCAGGAGGGGAACCAAGGAATCCGATATCGATGTCATCGGCAGCGAAAGCGTCCATGACAGATCCGCCGTTAGCATAACCCGCGGCGAACGGCGTCGATATGTTCAACCCGTTCTCCTTGAAGAGGCTCTCCCCTCCATTCACATCGTCATCAGAGGCCACGACCCTGGCGACCTGATGCAAGTCCCCGGCTAGATATCCGACCCTAACGTCGTATGTCTTGTTTTCCCCATCATCATCCGAAGAGAGCAGAACATAGGCTCCGCCTGCCCCTATCAGAAGCACTGCCACGATGATTGTTATCAGAACACTCCTGTTCATTGAAGCACCAAAAAAATTTACCATTATGACGATATTAAATGATTTCCCCTTAAAGGGTTATTTTAAACCCAATTGTACAATATACGTTTCATTTTGCCCTTATGTCTCATCGATCTCTGGGAAAGGAAAATCGTTATTATGTGCTGCTCAAAAATAATGAAGTGTAATACTATAATATCATAGCCGATCACTTAATTATTTTAAGTTAAATGCAATTCTATGACATATGTTCGAGATCAACGTGGTAAGCAACACGCCCTTAACGCCTGTGAAGGACGCGGACGAGGTCGCCCTCTTATTCCTACAGCAGATCGGTTATTTGCCCAAGGGATACGACCCCAAGACAGCCGCCAGGAACGTCGAGGGCTCCGTGCCATACCAGATGTTCATGGACTGCTTCCTGAAGAACATGAAGAGGATATGGCTCGTCGAGGAGATGGCCGTCAGGTTCGATACGACCAAGCCGACCATCTACCGCCACCTGAACAAACTGAAGTCGATGGACATCCTGGAGGAGGTCGATGTCGAGAGGGATGGCAAGATGAAGAAAGGCTACCGCATCAGGTACGGGGACCTGAAGAAGGCCTGGAACTTCACCGAGGCCAATGTCGAGATGGCCATGGAGTCATACAGGCAGACGGTCGAGCACCTGCAGAGTCTCGTGGAGGACTGAACTTGACGGAGAGCAAGCCGATCACGAAGCTGACCAAAGGGTCGCGGTATAAGATCGTCATAAAGACCGAGGCCTCCAGCACCTTCGTCTCCGAAGGGGAGTTCCAGGGATACGTACAGTTCGGGCAGGATTCGGGGCTATGCGTCCTCGTCGATTCGGACGGGAAGGATAAGGTCACCAGGCTGATACCGTCCAACAACGTGCTCTACATCGATGTGATCGAGTCGAAGGAAGAGGAAGAGGTCAAGAAGAAGGAGACCCCCCTCGTCTCGTACGGTTGATTGAAGTAGTTCGCGGGCCTGCGGTGTGCTATGCCGAAAGAAGAGTTCCACAGACGGCTTATAGCGATGCTATCGTCTGGCGAGATCGGCGACAAGGCCGATCTTCAGCGTGCGAAGATCCGTCTTTGCAGGGAGCTCAAGCTTGCGGCGGTACCGGCGAACTCGGACACGATAGAACGCCTCGACGAGGAGACGTTCAGGAAGGTCGAGGACATAATCAAGCGCAAGCCCGTCAGGACGATGAGCGGAGTGGCGGTCGTGGCGACGATGACGTCCCCTGCGCCCTGCCCTCATGGAAAATGCATCTATTGCCCCGGCGGCGTGGAGAGCAACTCCCCCCAATCGTACACGGGCAAGGAGCCTGCGGCCCGAAGGGCGATATTCAACGAGTACGATCCGATCAGGCAGACGAGGGCGAGGATCGAGCAGCTCGAGGCCATCGGCCACGACACGGACAAGATCGACCTGATAGTCATGGGCGGGACGTTCACATCCAGACCGTTGGACTACCAGACGTCGTTCGTCATGGGATGCTTCGAGGCCATGAACGAAAGGCCGTCTGAGACGCTCGAGGAGGCTCATGCATTCAATGAGACGGCCCCTCACAGATGCATCGGGATGACGATCGAGACGAGGCCCGACAGCTTCGACCCCGCGATGGCGGATCACGTAATGTCGCTAGGCACGACCCGGGTCGAGTTCGGCGTGCAGTTGCTGGACGACGACATCCTCAGGGCGGTCAACCGCGGCCACGGCGTGAAGGCGGTCGTCGACGCGACCAAGGTCGCCAAGGACAAGGGCCTCAAGGTCTGCTATCATATCATGCCCGGACTGCCAGGTTCCTCGCCGGAGAAGGACATGGAGAGCTTCAGGATGATGTTCTCCGACGAGCGCTTCATGCCCGACATGCTGAAGATCTATCCGACGCTAGTGGTAGAGGGCACGAAGCTTTTCGAGATGTGGCAGAAGGGCGAGTACGCCCCGTACACGACGTCCGAGGCGGCGCTGCTGATCGCCGACATGAAGGAGACCGTGCCGAGGTGGGCGCGAATACAGCGCATCCAGAGGGACATACCTGTCCAGCTTATATCGGCCGGCGTCGACAAGAGCGACCTCCGGGAGCTGGCTTGCCGCGAGCTCGCCCGGACCGGAAGGAAGTGCCATTGCATCCGGTGCAGGGAGGTCGGGCTGATGGGCATAAGGAAGTTCTCCAAGGCCGACGTCGTCATGAAGGACGTATCGTACAGGGCGTCGGAGGGCGAGGAGCACTTCATCTCGATCGAGCTCGAGGACCGTGACGCACTGGTCGGATATGCCAGGCTGAGGTTGGGCGACGGTGCCGAGGCCGCGAACCTCAGGGAGCTGAAGGTCTTCGGGCAGATGGCCCGGATAGGCGAGACGGGGACCGAGGCCCAGCACAGAGGGTTCGGCCGGGAGCTCATGGCGGAGGCGGAAAGTATGGCGGCTGAGAGAGGCTATCGCTCGATCAAGGTAACGAGCGGGGTCGGGGTTCGCGGCTACTATTCCGTAATGGGGTATTCGAGGAACGGCTATCACATGGAGAAAAGGTTGGACTGAGGTCCGCCGCTGAATTTTTATATTGACGGCAAACGATTTATTCCGTCAGGAACATATGCACCTGGGTGGAAAATATGGTTTGTTTGATATGCGGTTCAAGGACATCGCCAGGATCTCATCTGTGCGGGCGATGCTTCAAGCGCGTCGGAGACCCCTTGCTCATGGGAACGAGCGCGTTGGACCCGATGGCCGACCAGAGGATGCTCACGCACGGCAGCGTCCTGCTGATGATCGGCCCTTCGTTCATGGGAGAGACCAGGTCGGGCAAGGGTCTGGAGCCTGGTCTGACATTCGACCGGATGATCGCGTCCGAGGACCTATCGCACGTACCTTCGTACATCGACAGGTACCTCAACGGCCTCGGGATCGGGGTCGTCCTGACGGGGAGCGAGATGCTCCCTAGGAGGGAGATCATCCCGAGGATGGTCCGCACGGCCGTCTCGATGGACCTCGGTGACGAAAGGTGGGCGAGGCCCTGCGCCAGATTGGGCAACATCGTCGCTCTGGCCCTCAGGAGCGCGATATCGCTCCCGGTCGAGCCATCCGACTCGTCGCAGATGGCGAGCGATCTCAGCTCCATGGCCGAGACGCTTTACGGGCGCGCGCTCAAGGACAGTACCCTTGAACGAACCGTAAGGGCCAACAAAGCGCTCATGCGGCATTGGGCCGGCTCGTCCGAGGAGGCATTGGCTTCGCTGAAGGACCTGGCCGAAAGATCCGCAGAGGAGGAAAGGCCGGAGATGGACATCAAGCGCTCGCAGGTCCTGCACGATATGGGCAGGGACGCCGAGGCGATCGAAGTTCTGAAGAAGTTACCGAAAGAGAGGATGACCGAGAGGGGCAGGGACCTCCTCAACGATCTGGAGGCGGTCCAATGACGGATCTCAGCCGCCTGCTCGACGAGAGGCTGGACGAGCGCATCATCTCCGCCATCAACGACCTCGACTTCCAGCAGTTCCAGGAGCTCATCACCAACCTGCTGAAGAGCATGGGCGTCATCGTCACATCGAAGGAGGAGCTGGGCGATGCGGTCCTGTTCAGGGGCGAGGGGGAGGGAGGGGCGTACCTTGTCATGGCCTCGAGGCTCTTCGACCACTCTTCTATGATGAACGCAAGGAGGGTCGGGGCGATGGCGGCGTCCGAGGGACGGAACGCGGTCATCATGCTCACGAACGATATGGACGCGGACGCCAAGGAGTACGCCGATAAGGTCGGCATATCATACGCGGACAAGAAGCGGCTGCTCCTCCTGCTCAGGAAGTACCAGCTGGCCGACTCGCTCATGCAGGAGATAGATCGCCGCGTGCTCGAGGCGGACGGCCAGAGGGTCCTTCCATCTGCCGGGAGGTTCGACCAGCACATGCTGGCTTCCATCGAGCACATGGGCAAGGGAAGGTTCAAGGACGCGATCTACAGCCTGGACCGGGCCCTTGAGCTGAAGCCTTCGAACGACCAGGTGTGGCAGTCCCGTGCCAACGCGCTCTTCAACCTGGGCCGCCTCGAGGAGGCGCTGGAGTCCTGCCGGAAGGCTACAGAGCTGAGGCCGGGGGAGCATTCCTCGTGGTACCTGATGGGCCTGATCCTGGGCCAGATGGGGGACCTCGAAGGAGAGGTCAAGGCCTACGACGTCGTCCTGAAGATCCAGCCAGGGAACAGGTCGGCCATCCTGAACAAGGGGACGGCGCTGTACCGGATGGGCAAGCTGGAGAAGGCCCTAAAGGTCTTCGACCAGCTGCTCAAGGAGTACCCGTCCGATGTGATGGCGTACAACAACAGGGGCATAGTCCTCAAGGCGCTTGGCCGGACGAAGGAGGCCCTGGAATCGTTCCAGAGGGCCTCGGTCCTGGACCGCAACTACATCAATCCGATCATCAACATGGGCGTGATCCACACGGAATGCGGGCAGCACGAGCTCGCGATCGAGGATTGGAGGAACGCCCTCCTGCTCGAACGTAGGAGGCCGGACATATTGATGTCCATGGCCACCTCGTTCCGGGCGATCGGGGACTTGGAATCCGCGCTGCACGCCGCCAGGTCGTCCCTGGAGATCGACCCCGACATGCAGGAGGCCAAGGCATTGAGGGACGAGCTCGAGGCGATGCTGGAGCCTCCAGAGTCCATACGCGCACCGGCATGCGAAGAGGCCACGAAGGAGGTCGCCGAGGCCGTGGTCGCGGAGCCTGAGGTCATCGAGTTGTCTCAGGACGAGGGCGAGCACAACCTGGCTGTGACCGAGGCTGAAAAGCTTCCTATGGTGGCCGAAAGTCACGGAGCGGTCGTCGTGGTCGAAGGACCTTCCGTCCCTGCCAAGATGGATGAGCCAACGGCCATCGTTGGCGTCGAGGAAGGTTCGTCCTCCCTCGCCAAGATGGAGGGACCGGGAGCCGTGGCAACTGTCGAAAGGTCGTCGGTCCCAGTCACGACAGAAGGACCTTCCGTCCCAGCGATAGTCCAGAGACCTGGCGCCATCGTCGATGCCGGTAACGAGGCGAAGGACATCGTACGGGCCGGGAATGACGACATCCCTGCCGGGACCGCCGAGGTGGCCCAGGCATTGAAGGACGTCGAACTTCCGCCATCGACCGAGGGGCCTGAGGCGCGTGAGACAACGGAGGTTCCCGAGGCCGCCGAGCCGATGGACCCTATCAGGAGGCACGAGGTCACGATCAAGTTCATGATGCTGGTCGGCGACCTGCAGCAGGCGATGGTCGAGGTCGACCGGGCGCTTGAGGAGCATACGGAGGAACCGAGGCTCATGCGCCTCAAGGCAGCTGTGCTTGCCGCGTCCGGAAGGCATGACGCCGCCCTCATGATGATGTCCCGGCTGTACACCAAGGTCAACGACGAACGCGTCCTGTACGACATCGAAGCGATATCGTACCTGTTCGGCCAGAAGAGGGAAGGTGCCCAGATCCTTAGGAGGATGCGGCCTTCGAAGGAATCTGTCGCTAGGGAGATGTCGTTCCTGCTGGACACGGAGCAGTTCGACGAGATCATGGTTAAGGCGTCAAAGACAGGCATCAACACCTCCGAGCTCAGCATGACCGCGCTGGCGCTGGCGCTCATGAGGAAAGGCCGGTACCGCGACGCGGCGAAGGTGTGGAAGGACATACTCGGGCAGTTCCCGGCCAACGCCGAATGCCTGAACAACCTCGGTGTGTGCATGAGGTTCATGGGAGAGTACGGTTACGAGGAGCCGGTCAAGTTCATGCTGCTGGCTACGCTGATAGACCCGATGTATGCCGACGGGTACTGCAACGCGGCCTCCGTGTACTTCGCGGCAGGGGCCTATGATCAGGCCTTGGAGTTCTATGGCAAGGCGATATCGATCGACAGGAGGCCTGAGTATTACCTCAACCTGAGCAGCGTGCAGCTGGCGGTCGGCGACGTTGAAGGGGCCAAGGGCTCCCTGACCTCAGCGCTCAAGCTCGAGGAGAGCCCCGAGGTGCTCTACCTGCTTGCGATAATCGCCGAGAAGGAAGGGGACCTGAAATGGGCATCCCGCCTGTACGAGGACGCCTTAACGATAAGGCCGGACTTCATGGACGCGGTGTACAACCTCCAGAGGCTGAAGCTTCAGCTGAAGTTCAGGTCATAAGAGAATAAACACCTTTAATTTTCAATTTTTTTTCAAAACGAAGATATGTTAAAGGGGTTTAGCGGGAGATGTTCATTACGACGACGTCGCGTACGTCGCGCATCTCGCTGAACGGCAGGATCAAGCGTCCCTGGGCGTCGCTCTTGAACAGCCTGGTGTCGATCTCCTCTGCTGGCACGACGAGCACATGGTTGATGTCCCCGGTCGCGGTGTTGAGGACGAAGTTGTCGATCATTCCGAGGATCTGGCCATCATTGGTCATGACGGTCTTTCCCTTGAGCTCAGTGATAAACTTTCTCATTTGAAGCCACCCCTTCAGATGCAATCCCGATTGCTGCGATTGTATAATATTGTGCGTATTTATTGGTTTTTCCGCCCCAGACCATCAGCCAACGAACTCTCCGAAGTACTTGCAGCGGCAGAAGGGCGCCGCCTTCGAGTGGACCTTCCTGGTGCAGGCGGCGTGCGGCAGCGGCATCAGGGCCAAGGCCTCTTCGACGGAAAGCTTGGCGCCGTCATGCTTGCGGCAGGCCGGGCATGCCCCGTCCTTGCACGAGATCGTGACGTGCTCGAACCCTATCTCCTTGAAGATGCCCAGCTCCGTCTTGTGCATCTCGGCCAGCACCCTCCTCGGGTCCTGTCCGAGTATGCTGTAGAACTCGGCGATCGCCTCCATGAGCCTCGCCTTCAGCTGATGGTCCTCGGCGTTCCTGATCATGTCCGAGAGCAGCATGAGCACGGCCTCGTCGTCCCCGATGGTCCTGCCCTCGTAGCGCAGGGCGCGTCTCTTGACCATGTCGAGGTCCATCTCACCCATGTAGAACCTGGCAAGGATCTCGATCCCGAGCTCCCTCGGCGACCTGTCCCTGTTGAGGACCTTTATCGGCGTGGACCTCGTCACCTTGACCGGGGCCTTCGGCTCAACCTTCTTCGCCGCTGTCGAACTCCGTGCCTTTGGCTTGCTCTCCTTAGTGACCATTGGATTACCTTCTCATCTGTATATGCCCATGTCGTCCATTCCCAGGCGCACCTTCTCAAGCACCTTGGTGATGTTCTCGTACTGCTTCATGACGTCCTTGTTCACGGACGGCTTTATGATCTTCAGCGCTTCCTCGAAATGCCCGCCCTCGACCTTATCGGCGTTCTTGTCGGCGCGCAAGGCTATCATGGCCGCCTCCCTGCACAGGTTCTCCAGGTCCGCTCCGACGTAACCTTCCGTCTTCGCCGCCAGTCCCTCGAGGTTCACTTCCTTCAAAGGCATCTTAGCCGTGTGCACCTTCAATATGCTCAGCCTCGCTCCGATGTCGGGCTGGGGTATCAATATCAGACGGTCGAACCTTCCCGCCCTTAGGAGCGCCGGGTCGACGATGTCCGGACGGTTGGTCGCGGCGATGACCGTCACGCCGTCCAAGGATTCCGCGCCATCGATCGACGTCAGCAGCTGGTTGACCACCCTCTCCGTGACGCTTGAATCGGAGCCTGATCCCCTCCTAGGGGCGATGGCGTCGATCTCGTCGAGGAAGACGATGGCGGGCGCGACCTGCTTGGCCTTCTTGAACGCCTGCCTAACGGCCTTCTCCGACTCCCCGACCCACTTGCTCATGATCTCCGGTCCCTTGATGGAGATGAAATTGGCGCTGGATTCCGTGGCGACGGCCTTCGCCAGCATGGTCTTCCCTGTGCCTGGAGGTCCGTATAGGAGCACTCCCTTCGCCGGCCTTATGCCCATCCTCCTGAACGATTCGGGGTTCTCTAGGGGCATCTCTATCATCTCCTTGAGCTGCGACTTGATGTCATCGAGACCTCCGACGTCCTCCCAGGTGACGTGCGGTATCTCGACGAGGACCTCCCTCATCGCCGAAGGCTCCATCTCCTTCAAGGCGTTCTGGAAGTCCTCCATCGTGACCTGCATCTTCTCGAGCACGGACTGCGGGATAGCCTTGTCCAGTTCGAGGTCAGGGACGTATCGGCCGAGGCACTTCATCGCAGCCTCCCTTGCCAATGCGGCGAGGTCCGCCCCTACGAAGCCGTGCGTCGTCGCGGCGAAGCGGTCCAGGTCGAACCCTTCCACGAGCGGCATGCCCCTGGTGTGGATCTCCAGGATCTCCTTCCTTCCGAACTTGGACGGGACTCCGATCTCGATCTCCCTATCGAAACGTCCGGGCCTGCGAAGCGCCGGGTCGATGGAATCCTCTCTGTTCGTAGCAGCGATGACGATGACCTGGCCCCTACCGGACATCCCGTCCATCAAGGTGAGAAGCTGAGCGACGACGCGCCTCTCGAGCTCTCCGGAGACCTCCTCCCTCTTCGGCGCTATCGAATCTATCTCATCTATGAAAAGTATCGACGGGGCGTTCTTCTCGGCCTCCTCGAACCTCTCCCTCAGCTTCTCCTCGCTCTGGCCATAGAACTTGGAGATTATCTCCGGCCCCTGTATCGAGTAGAAGCTCGCGCCCGCCTCGTTCGCAACGGCCTTGGCCAGCAAGGTCTTGCCCGTTCCCGGCGGCCCGTAAAGCAGAACGCCCTTCGGGGCGTCGATGCCCAGCTTGTCGAACAGCTCGGGGTGCTTGAGCGGGAGCTCTATCATCTCCCTGACCCTTTGAAGCTCCTCGTCCAGCCCGCCGACGTCATCGTACGTGATCGACGTGACGCTCGCGTCCCTGGCCTCGGTCGGCTCGGTCTTGACGACGAACTCGGTATGGTCCCCGACCGTCACGATGCCAGCGGGCACGGTGTTGAGCACCTTGAACGGAAGCCATCCGCCCATCAGCGCGAGGTTCGGTATGATGATCTCGTCGCCCTTGACCAATGGCCGGGCGGTGAGCCCCTTTTTGATGAGGTCCTCGACCCCTACGCCGAAGCGGATGTTCTTCCCTTCGGCTATCTTCGGCGCGATCGTGATCCTCGTCGCCGGCTGAATGTCGGCCTTCTGCACCGTGACCTTCTCGCCCAGCGAGACATTGGCGTTGGACCTGAGCATCCCATCTATCCTGATGACGTCCCTGCCCTCGTCCTCCTGCGTCGCCCTGAAGACCTTGGCGGCGGTCGACCTCTTCCCGATTATCTCGATGACGTCGCCCTGCTCGACGCCCAGCACCTTCCTTGTCTGGGTGTCTATCCTGGCCCTGCCCAGCCCGATCTCGGTCTGTCGGGTGGCCTTCGCGACGCGTAAGACGATTGAACCGGTCATAGTGCTCCCTCAACGGAATCTGTTCTGAGGATAATAACCTTCCTCGGTGCATCTCTGGCCTGGCGGCGTCCGAGGGCAAGGCTTATTCTAGCGACCTCCGATACGCATAGGATGCGATTCTCAGCCGATTGCGTGCCGTGCCTGCTGTCGAGGATAATCTATCAGTCGGACCTGGTCGACCCAGAGAAGAGAGAGCTTGCCGTCAGGGAGGCTCTGGGGATCATAGCCGAAGGGTATCCCCGCGGAGAGAACTCGGCAAAGCTCGCTTCCAAGGTCCACAGGAGGGCGTACGAGGTAGTCGGAAGCGTCGACCCATATCTCGACCTGAAGGTCCGCAGCAACGAAGCGGCCGTCAAGGTGCTGCCCGAGGCCAGGGCGTTCATCGATTCTTCCTCCGACCGTCTCGAGGCAGCGTGCCTCGTCGCCATAGCAGGCAACGTCATGGACTTCGGCATCAAGGTCGGAATGGATGCGCCGGAGGAGTTCGGCAGGGAGTTCAAAGGCATACTGGACAAGGGGCTGCAGGTGAACGACGTCGGCAGGCTCCGCCATCTTCTGAAGGGCTCGAAGCAGGTGCATTATCTTTTGGACAACTGCGGGGAGGTCGTCCTCGACCGCTTCCTCGTCGAGGAGATCAGGGCCATGGGCGTGAAGGTCGTCGGCGTCGTCAAGGGCGAGCCGATCCTGACGGACGTTACGGCGGCCGATCTCGTCTCGACGGGGATGGACAAGGCGTTCGATTCGTGGACGACGACCGGGACGTTCGCCGTCGGTCTCGACATGGACAAGGTCCCTTCCCTTAGAAGGGAGCTCGAAGGCTCCGACATGATAATCTCGAAGGGGATGGCGAACTTCGAATATCTTTCGGACGAACGCCTCCCGAAGGTGGCATATCTTCTCAGGACCAAGTGCAGACCGGTCGCCGGCGCGATCGGCGCGAAGAAGGACCAGAACGTCGTAAGGGTCATCGAAAGGAAATGCTGAACGGACAGGTGCAGAGGATGAGCGGCGTCAAGCAAGCGATAATAATGGCCGGGGGGGAGGGGACGAGGCTGAGGCCGTTGACGAACACGTGCCCCAAGCCCTTGCTGCCGGTCCTCGGCCGGCCTTGCATCGAGTATACGATAAGGTCCATGGCCAATGCCGGGGTCGAGGAGGTATTCCTTGCCCTCGGGTACCGTTCCAAGGATTTCATAGACACGCTCGGCGAGGGAAAGGGTCTCGGCGTCAAGATCGAATACGCGATCGAGGACGTGCCAATGGGCACGGCCGGCGCGGTGAAGCTGCTCGAATCCCGCCTGGACGAGCATTTCCTCGTCGGAAGCGGGGACACGCTGACCGACGCAAACCTCAACGGGCTGGTCGAGCTTCATTTCAGAGAGAAGGCCGTCGCGACGATGGGCCTCACCGAGGTCGAGAGGCCGGAGCAGTTCGGCATCGTCGGCACGAACGAGAGGGGCAGGATCGAGAGGTTCAAGGAGAAGCCCAGGCTAGAAGAGGTCTTCTCGAACGTCATCAACTCAGGCACGTACGTGCTGAGCAGGGAGGCCCTCGAACTCGTCCCCAAGGGGCAGAAGTACGATTTCTCGAGGAACCTCTTCCCAGACATATTGTCGAGGGGGATGCCCCTGTTCGCCGCGAAGCTCGACGGCTACTGGAAGGACATCGGCAGGCCTCAGGACCTGCTCGAGGCGAACCTGAGGATGGCCGATCATGAGGGCGAGCCGACCTACATACCGGGCCTGTCGACCGTAGGCAACATCGTCGCAAGGGACGCGTCCGGAGAGGGCGGAGAGGTCATCGGGCCTTCGTTCCTGGACGACGAGGTATGGGTCGGGAAGGGGGCCAGGGTCGCGAGCGCATGCCTGGGGAGGGCGGTCATAGTCGAGGAAGGGGCGACGGTCGAGGGATCGCTACTGCTGGAAGGGTGCATGGTCGGGGCCGGGTCGTCGGTCGTCAACAGCATACTCGGAAGGAGATGCGTCGTCGGCAAGGGCGTCGCGCTGTCGGATTCCGTCCTCGGGGACGGTGTCGTGCTCGAGGGGCCGTCCTCCCTGAGGGGCGTCGTGCGACCAGACGTCGGATGATAGCATCGGTTGTTAAATAATCCGTTTCATTTCCTGGTCCGTTGAAGGTCAGGGAGTTCGGCATAGAGCTGCCGCTGTTGGCCGCCGGGGTCATCTGGGGCTCGTCGTTCGTGACAGGCAAGATCGGAGTGGAACACATGGACCCCGTCCTGTTCTCGCTCCTGCGTTACGTCTTCGCCACGATGTCCATCGTCCCGCTCCTCCTTCTGTTCAAGCATTTCGACAGGTCGGTAATGAAGAGCCCGATCGTCTTCCTCATCGCGGCGCTGAACACGCTGGCGATAAACATGCAGAACATCGGCATGACGATGACGACAGCGACGAACACGGTCCTCCTCGTCGACATAAACGTCGTCTTCATCGCGATACTGGCCGTCTACGTCCTCAGGGAAAGGATGACGAGGCGCCTGATGGCGGGCCTCATACTGGCCCTGGTCGGCGTGTTCATAACGTCGACGAACGGCGACATCTCGTCCCTGGGAGGGGGGTCGATGGTCGGCGACCTCCTCGCCTTCGGGGCAGGGATCACCTGGGCCTTCTACGTCGTCTACCTGACGAAGACGCTGAAGTCCGGAACGGCGATAGTATCGGGAACTTTCGCCATCATCATCTGGACCACGATCATACAGCTGCCTATCACATTGCTCTATGCCCCCGACCTTAGCACCGACGGGACGGGGTTGGCCATGGCATTGTACACCGGCGTGTTCTGCACCACCATCGCCTTCACGCTCTACAGTTTCGGGCTGAGGTCATTGGGAGCGACGAAGACATCGATAGCCCTGCTCATCGAGATCGTCTTCGGCATGCTGTTCGCCGTCATCTTCCTGAGCGAGATACCTACGATCGGTACTGTCGCCGGAGGCCTGCTCATCTTGATAGCGGTGATACTGATATCGGTGAAAACGAAAAAGGAAAAAGAGGTTGGGAAAGAGGTCGCGCCAGCTCAGGAGTAGTCCAGTATCTCCTTCGCGTGGTCCGTCTTATCGACGGTCAGGGCGATCGACTCGACGGGCAGGTTCGCCCCGAGTATGAAGAGCGATTCGATGTTCACCCCTCCCCTTTCCAGCTTCTTGGTGATCTTGTGGAGCTCCCCAGGCTTGTCAAGGATCGCCAGCATGATGATCTCCTTCTCGGTGAACTCGACGCCTGCCGCCTTGAACGCGTTGTGCGCCGAAACGTCATCGTCGGTGATGATATGGACCATCGGCCTCTCGCCCACGCCGGTCGCGATCCCGCGGATGTTGACGGCCTTCTTCGCCATTATCTCCGTGATCCTGGCGATCTCCCCTGGCTTATTCTGTATGAAGACATCGAACTGCTTTAGGGTCATAGGGTCCTCCGACCCATTTATGGATGCAACTATGACTTATAACCTACTCCGAGAAAGATGCCGCGCGAACTAGAAAAACGGCAAATCCAGGAAACTCGAAACCCTTCTACGATTTCAAGGCATATCACTTCTTGAGCAGGACGGATATCGAGTCGTAGGCGAAGCCGATCCCGAAACCGAGGAAAAGGAACAGCATCTGGACCTCTGTGATGTCAGAGAATATCGTATAGAACACGTAAAGGCTGATGAGGTATCCAGTGAAGCCCGAGTAGACGAGCTTCATGCCCCTGATGACGCCGTTCTTGCTGCCCGTGGTGAACAGCAGCTTGTTCGCGACGACGAGGTAGGCGATCGCCAGCAGCATCGCGACGACGATAGAGTACGTGAACACCGGGCTTAGGAAAGTGCCGGTGATGTTGAGGACCCCGAACGTGAACAGAAGGCCGAAGCCCAAGGCCGCGACGTATCTTCCCAGGACGTTGGTCAGGAAGAACGACATCGCGACGGCGAGCATCTTTCCTCCGAAGCCGCATTGCCTCATGATCGAGAATATGATGGTCGAGCTGAGCTTCGATTGCCCGCTACGCCTAGAATTGAACTTGAACTCCACCTCGGCGATCTTCGTGTCCTTCGGCACGAACTTTAGGAGGTCGAACAGGGCCTTGAAGCCCTTCATCTCGAACTTGTCGCCCTTCTTCTCGATGACCGATCGGCACAGCTTGGTCCTTCCTCCGAAGAACCCGCTCATCGTGTCGATCGAGAGCTGCTGTCTCTTGAACCTCAGATACGACCGTGCCATGGCGTCCGCGCCCCAGGAGGCGAACCTCCTTGCTGACGAGAGCTTGCCGCGGTCCTCCCTGACGCCGATGACGATGTCGTTGCCCTCATGAAGCTTCTCGACAAGGTCCCCGACCGAGGATGGCGGGTGCTGGAAGTCCGAATCCATGACGACGAAGAGGTCCGTCTTTGCGGCCAGGATCCCGTCCATGATGGAGGCCGTGAGCCCTTTCTTGTCAGGGTCTCTCTCGATGACCGTGATGTCGCGTCCCTCGCCGAACTCCTTCGCCTTCTGGACGGTGCCGTCCTTCGAGTTATCGTCGACTATGACTATAGATGCCTTCGGGTAAAGACCGACCAGCGTATCCAACATCGGGACGATGTTGTCTCCTTCGTTAAGGGTCGGAAGAATGATTGAGAAGGAGTTCCCCGAGGCCCACCTGGAATCCATATCCAAGAACGAGAATTTCCTTGAGTATATATAGCTTTGTCGAACGCTCAGTGCCTTTCGATGACTGGCAATATCATGAGGCATGATGGACCCAGCCCACCTCTCGTTCGAGGCGCGTCTCCCCTGGAAAGAATATAATCTCATTTGGACATTGGGAAGAGGTCCAATCATGAACGTGTCTGTCGGGGTCTGCGCCTACAACGAGGCCAAGAACATCGGTAGGTCGATCGGGTCGGTCCTGACGCAGGAGCTCAGCGTCGCGAACTTGCTCGAAGTGATAGTGATATCCAGCGGTAGCACCGATGGCACAGACGACATAGTGAGGGACATTGCCTCGAAGGACGGCAGGGTGAGGCTCGTGAGGCAGGAGAAGAGGGAGGGAAAGAACTCGGCGGTCAACGAGTTCATGAGGGAGGCCAAGGGTGACGTCCTCGTCCTCGTCAACGCGGACAACATCGTCGGGAAGGGTTCGCTCAACGCGCTTGTGGCGCCCTTCACGGACGAGAAGGTCGGCGTCGCTGGTGGACGCCCCATGCCAGTGAACTCGAGGAACAGCATCGTCGGGTTCGCGGTCTTCATGCTTTGGGACATGCATCACAGGCTTTCGCTCATCTATCCGAAGGTCGGCGAGATGATGGCCTTCAGGAACATGCACGTTCAGATCCCGACCGGCATGCAGTCGGACGAGGACCTGATCAGGATGGACCTCGAGAGGAAAGGTCTCCGTTCCGTCTACGTTCCCGAGGCGACGGTCATCAACAAGGGCCCGGAGACCGTCCACGACTTCATGAAACAGCGCACCCGGGTCAACATCGGGGAGCGCTACATGAAGAAATGGTACGACTTCGACATACCCACCTGGGACAAGTCCTACCTCCTAGGCGCCGTCCAGGGGTTCATCAGGGACAACTGGAGGGACGCGTGGAAGATGGCCATCGCGATCGGGCTCGAAGGGTTCGCGCGAATCTATGCGTCGATCCATGCGAGGCTCGACCGGGGCGACAAGCCGGTATGGAACGTGGTCGAGACGACCAAGCAGGTCGAGAAGTAGGCTCACTTCCCCAAGCGCAATATCTCGTCCACGGCCTTCGTGAACCCATCGGGTCCACTGACCTGGAATCCCTTGATCCCGAACAGGCGCCCGAGCTCCATGTCATGGTCGCTGTCACCTATTATGTACGAGCCGGTCAGGTCGATGTCGAAATCTCTCATCGCCCTCTCGACCAGTCCCGGGGCGGGCTTCCGGCACCCGCATCCCTCGTTGGGATGGTGCGGACAATAGTACAACGAGTCGAACCTCCCACCTTCCTTGCCGACCTCATCCATTAGCTTTTTGTGGATCAGACCTAGCATCTCCTCGGTGAAATACCGTCTCGCGACGCCCGATTGGTTGGTGACAAGGATGACAAGGTATCCGGCGTCGTTGAGGCCTTTTATCGCCTTGCCGACGCCCGGGAAAAGCACAAGGTCCTCCGGCCTGCTGCAATAGGGGACATCCTTGACGATCGTGTCGTCCCTGTCGACGAACACTGCCTTCTTGGCGAACATCGCCTTCTCGACGAGGCCGCAGATGATGTGCCCTGCGACCATATATCCTTCCTGGACCCTCGGCGTTCGGTCGGACGGTATGACCAAAGCGAGATCGGCCTCGTCCTTCAGGGTCCCTTTGTTCCCTGTGAACGAGATCGTCGTCGCGCCAATCTCCTTGGCCTTCCTGATCGCCTTGACGACGTTCTTCGAGCCTCCGGACGTGCTAATGCCAACGACGGCGTCCCCCTTGCGGACGAGGCCCTCGACGTTCCTGACGAACACATCCTCGTAAGAGTAGTCGTTCCCGATGGCCGTGATCGATGAAAGGTTGGTGAAGGCAGCGGCCCTCATCGGGGGGCGCTCCATGGCGTACTTGCCGGTGAGCTCGGCCGCCAGGTGCTGCGCGTCAGCCGCGCTTCCTCCGTTGCCGAAGAAGAATATCTGGTTGCCATCCTTCAGCGTGCCGACCAGCGCGTTGGCGATCGCCATGATCTGTCTATCATCGATCCTTGATATGGTGGCCGACGACTCCTCCAGCTCCTTGGTGATGACGTGGTTCATCGCTTGAACCTCCAGGTCTGCAATCCGTACTTGTCGAAATTGAAGTTCACAGGCTTCGCCCCGAGCTTGTCCAGCTCATTGGCGACGCAGTGCTTCCTTTCATAGTCGCAGATGAAGAACATGAAACCTCCCCCTCCCGCTCCGGTGATCTTCCCGCCGATCGCGCCGTTGTTCATCGCGGCCGAATAGATGGCGTCCACCCGCTCGTTGGTGACGTTCCCAGTGAACCGCTTCTTGTGCTCCCACGATTCGTTTAGGAGCTCGCCCATCCTCTTGATGTCGCCCATGACGAGCGCGTCCTTTGTCTCCCTCGCGAGCCTCTTCGTGTTGTCGAGGGCGTTGACGACGTCCTCTTTCTTGTCGACGTATCCTTTGGTCTGCTCGTCGATGATGTTCCCTGAATCCCTGGTCCTGCCAGTGTAGCAGAGCAGAAGGAGGTAATGGAGCTCGTTGAGGATGTCGCTCTTGATCCTGAGGGGGGTGACGATCGTCTCATTGCCTTTGAATTCCATATAATTGAACCCGCCGAAGACGGCCGCATATTGGTCCTGCCTGCCGCCCTTGAACCCCAGCTCCTCCCTCTCGAGAGTATAGGCCAGCTTGGCCATCTCATACTGGGACATAGGCTCGTTGAGCCATTCGCCGATCGCTCCCAGGATCGATACGATGACGGTCGACGAACTGCCAAGCCCGCTCCCTGGCGGGGCGTCGCAGTGCAGGAACATGTCGAACCCCTGCTTGACGTCGAAATGGTTCAGGACGGCCTTTATCAGGTCAAGGTTCCCGTCGTAGGCGAAAAGGCCGTTCGCGGTCCACTTCTCCTCCCTTCCGTAGTCCAAGGACTTGATCGAAATCTCCCTGTCATGGCGGGGGGATATGCTGCAATAAGCGTACCGGTCGATCGTCGCCGAGATCACCGCGCCTCCCCTCTCATCGCAATAGGGGGAGACATCGGTGCCGCCACCAGCAAAGCTGATCCTCAGCGGGGCCTTGCTTCTGATCAGTATGCCTTTGTTAGCCATCGGACACCTTATCGTCAATGGGAGATTTATGGGATTCCCTGACGGGCATCGCAGATAAAAATCGAATAAAATAAGATCGGTCAGGTCCGGCGGACGACCATGTGACCTGCCAAACAGATGATGCCCACCGCTCCGAAAACTGCCAATCCCCACTCCAACGAGCCATAGCCTGATGGGTTCAGGGAGATCACTATCTCGTGCGTCGAAAAGTTAGGGACGTACACGAGCAGCTGAGCGACCTCGCCTGTATGGACGAGATAGAAAATCGCATCCTCTGGGTCTGAGCGTGCGGCATCGATGACGTCCTGGGGGGTTGAGAGACCGGATAGCTCGATCCCGTCCATCCTAACTATAAGGTCGGTCGACCTATCTAGGGCCTCCGTGCTCGCCGCCTTGGTCACGATCGAGAAGACCGAGGACCCGGTAGGAACGTTCATCGAGATTTGGGACGCGATAGGGAAAATACGGTATTTCGCCCTTTTTCACGGTTTTATTAAATATCGCATGTATGGAAATAAACACATTTCTTCGGTTTTGTCTCATTCTGATAATATTCGAATATCGTAGGATTTTTACTTATTACAAAGTCCCATCCAGCTTGTAGCCAGATAAGGAAAATAGTTTTAAGACAAAGAATCACATAACGCAGGAAACATGTCAGAATCTGCGGGAAACAACTCCCCTGCAAATCCGGCTCCCTCTTACAAGAAGGAGAAGATGAAACCGAAGTTCATGATCATCACGGCGGTCCTAGTCGTCGTGGCGCTCGTGGCGGGCATGCTCATCGGCGGCTTCGTACTGAACCAGGAAGAAGATGTCAAGGGCGGGGTCCTTGAGAAGATCATCTCCAGCGGCGAACTCGTCGTTGGTACCAACACCCCTTGGCCGCCCTTCGAGGACTATGACGCAGAGACAGACACCTACATCGGTGTCGACATGGACATAGTCAAGAGGATCGCTGCTGAGCTCGATGTCACATTGGTCATCAAGCAGATGGACTTCGACGCCTTGATCGGCGCGGTCCAGGCTGGACAGATCGACATCGCGATATCCTCCTTCACCATAACGGCGGCGAGGATGGAGTCGGTCGACTTCTCCACGCCTTACTACATCGCCAACCAGGCGGTCCTGGTGCAGGATGACAGCACGGTGAACTCCACCGATGACCTGAACGGGTTGAACGTCGGCGCCCAGCTCGGCACGACCGGCAACTACTGGATCGAGGATGAGCTGGATTCGACAACGACGGTGTCCACATACCCGGACATCGCCAGCGCAGTGATCGCCGTTGATACCGGCATCGCGGACGCGGTCGTTCTGGACCACCCGGTCGCCGAGAAGTACGCCAACAGCACAGCGTACGATCTCAAGGTGGCCTTCTACATCCCGACCGATGAGCACTACGGCATCGTCATACCCAAGGACAACGCGGGTCTGAAGAACGTCATAGACGCCATCATCCTTGAGATGCTGAACGATGGGTCGATGGACGATATCATCGACCTCTGGACGTAATGGTCTGGAGTTCATCTCAAAATCTTTCCCAAACCATTTCCCTTCATTTAATTTCCATTTAAAAGATCAAAAAGGTCGTTAAGATGAATCTAGACTGGAGCGTAATTCCCGAGAACTTCTGGTTCTTGATGGACGGCGCGAAGCTGACGTTGATCATCGCAATCATCGCGATCTTGTTCGGTTTCGCCGGCGGGATCCTGCTGGGAATGGCAAGGATCTCAAAGAACCGGGCGGTCTATGGCATATCCACAGGATATATCGAGGCGTTCAGGGGAACTCCGCTCCTTGTGCAGATCTTCCTCATCTACTTCGGTCTGCCATCTCTCGGGTTGCAGTTCACTCCGCTCATGGCAGGCATACTCGCGCTCTCTCTGAACAGCGCCGCGTACCAAGCAGAGATATTCAGGGCCGGCGTTCAATCCATACCCAAAGGCCAGATGGAGGCGTCCCGGTCGATGGGCATGACCTACAACCAATCAATGTTTCACGTCATCATCCCTCAGGCGCTGAGGAATTCGATGCCGACCTATACCAACGAGTTCATCACGCTGATCAAGGACTCGTCGCTCGTGATGGCGATCGGTGTTCTGGAGCTCACGTACAGCGCGAAGGACGTGATCGCAGACACCTTCCAGCCGTTCGTGCTATACATCTTCATCGCGGTCGTCTACTTCGTAATGACCTTCTCCACCTCGCGCATAATGAGGTTCGTGGAGAGGAAGTTCGCGATCCCCGGTACGATGGGAGGCGAGTAAGATGGCAACACCAATAATCGAAACGAAGGACCTGAGGATGGCGTTCGGGGACAACGAGGTCCTCAAGGGAATATCCATGCAGGTCATGCCTTCGCAGTGCGTGGTCGTTATCGGTCCGAGCGGAAGCGGTAAGAGCACCCTGCTCAGGTGCATGAACCATCTCAACGAACCGACCGGGGGGACCATCCTGTTCGAGGGCCACGACATAGCGGCCGAGGATATCGACATCAACCTCATCAGGGCCCAGATGATCATGGTCTTCCAGAGCTTCAACCTCTTCATGCATCTCACGGCAAAGAAGAACATATCCCTCGCCCTTATGAAGGTCAAGGGCGTCGAGCAGGCCGAGGCGGAGGACATGGCCTTGAAGATGCTCGCGAAGGTCGGTCTATCCGATAAGGCCGACGCATATCCTGGCCAATTATCCGGAGGGCAGCAGCAACGCGTAGCGATCGCGAGGGCCATGGCCATGCAACCAAAGGCACTTCTCTTCGACGAGCCGACGTCGGCGCTCGACCCCGAGCTGATCGGGGAGGTGCTGGACGTCATGAAGCGTCTCGCGTTGGAAGGGATGACGATGGTCGTCGTCACGCACGAGATGGGCTTCGCCAGAGAGATGGCCGACCACGTCATCTTCATGGACCAAGGGGTCATCTGCGAGCAGGGTCCGCCCGAGGAGATATTCGTCAACCCGAAGAACGAGAGGACGAAGGTTTTCCTTAAGAGGATATTGTGTCAGGTAGACGCGATGGACCCTTTGAAGCCTAATTATGAGGACACCTCCCTGGAGAACGGGAACGGCACATGCGAAACGGCGCCTGTGGCCGAGCAAAGCGCGAAGGAGGTCGTCAAGAACGACGCGAGGACAGGGCTCAAGAGATGGTTCGGGTTGCGCTGACCATGCATCATCCAGATGCGTCACCGTGACAAGAAATGGCAATTCTTAAATATGCTCGTCCCGATACAATCGCCCGCTATGTGCAGCGCTGCCCCGCGGTCTGTCATTGTCGTCTATGTTAGCGGGCAGCTTGTTATTTGAAAGGGGAGGTGGCTCGGTGAGCGACCTCCTTTGTGGAATGAAACTGATGGGTAGTGGATGCTAATGCTGGTCTCTTGGTTGGTAACAAGGTGCCTCGTCGGGGGCGGAGCAAGGACGAAGCCAAAGAAGCTCATGGACGACGGCGATCCGAGCTCGCAGTTCCAGGTAGCGTGGAACTCGACGCCGAAATATCCGAAGGGCATCGACAACGGCAAGGACGACGAGGGTTATTACTCTCCGATAAAGAAGCTGCACACGATGAAGAACTACGAGGAAACCAGCAAGAGCAGGAAGAAGTAGGCGATCGTGGAGGTGTAAAAATGGAAGTCGTATCGATGGTCGTTAACGACGAGTTCGGCGTGATGCAGAGGATCGTAGGCGAGTTCACAAGGAGAAAGATCAACATCGAGACGATCGTCGTCGGAAAATGTGAGATCCCCGGAAAGGCCAGGGTCGTTCTTGGAGTGAACGACCGTGCGGACGCGGAGTCCAGCGTTAGCGCGCTTAAGCAGAGGGTGCATGACATCATCTCGATCGAGATATTGGACCCCTCAAGGCACGAGGCGTATGCGCTAATCAGCAACACGAACGGAAAGGCCAGGCTCATCGGCTCCACCGAGGAGGTGGACGCATTGATCGATGCGTACAAGCCGGAAAAGTTCGTGAAGGCGATCAACGCGATCTGAAGGTGCTGTCAATGACAAACGATTCCAAGATATGGATGGACGGGAAGCTCGTCGATTTCGAAAAGGCGAGCGTCCATGTGCTGGCCCACGGGCTCCACTACGGAAGCGGGGTGTTCGAAGGGATCAGGGTATACGAGACCGAGCAGGGGCGGGCGATATTCAGGCTCAGGGAGCACATGATGCGCTTCCTCAGCTCAGCGAAGGTCATATCGTTAAAGATACCCTACACACTGGACGAGCTGTGCGAGGCGTGCAGGGTGGTCGTCAGGACCGCCCCTGCGGACGGCGACTATCTCCGGCCGCTCGCATTCTACGGAATGAACCCGGCCGGCAACATCGGTCTGAGCACCGAGAAGAACCCGACCAACGTGATCATCGCCTGCACGCACATGGGAGCGTACGTCGGAGCGGACCAGCTCGAGCACGGCGCCAAGGTCATCACGTCCAGCTGGGAGAAGCCGTCCAACAGGGCGGCGATGCTGAACGCCAAGATCAACGGCAACTACATCAACTCCGTCGTGGCAAGGATGGAGGCGAACAGCAGGGGGGCCGACGAGGCGCTGATGCTGAACTCCAACGGGACCGTCGCCGAGGGCACCGGGGAGAACATCTTCATGGTCAGGAAGGGAAAGCTGGTCACGCCGGACCTTGCGTCGGGCATCCTGGAAGGCATAACGAAGGACAGCATCATGATCGTCGCCAAGGACCTTGGATACATCGTCGAGGAAAGACCGATCACCAGGTCCGAGCTGTTCCTCGCGGACGAGGCCTTCTTCACCGGTACCGCGGCGGAGGTCACACCGATCGGGACCATCGATGACATCCAGATCGGAAAGGGCAAGGCCGGCGAGGTCACGAAGGCCCTTCAGAGCACCTTCTCGGACATCGTCAAGGGCAAGAACCCGAAGTACAAGGCCTGGCTCGACCTGGTCTGAACGTTCGGTTCCTAAACCGTTTCCATTTCCAATTCTTTCGTTTTCGCACTGACAGTGTTTAATATTTCCAGCTCAGCTATCATAATCGTCGGTGATTGATTTGTACGAGGTTCGATTCCACGGAAGGGGCGGGCAGGGAGCCGTCATGGCCGCGCAGACCTTGGCCGAGGCGGCCATCCTCGGAGGGCATCACGCCCAGGCGTTCCCGTATTTCGGGGCGGAGCGCAGAGGGGCGCCGGTGCGCGCCTTCACCAGGATCGATGACAAGAGGATATCGATCCGGTCCCAGATCTACGAGCCGGACATGGTCGTCATCCTCGACGAGACCCTTCTGGAAATAGACCCCGTCGTCGACGGGCTGAGGTCCAACGGCTCGGCGGTCGTGAACACGAGGAAGGCCCCGTCCGAGCTGGACATCGGGGTGTCGGTGCGATGCGCGACGGTGGACGCGACGTCGGTGGCGATCGAGGCGCTGAAGGCGCCCGTTGTCAACACCGCGATGCTCGGCGCAGTGGCCAAGGTGCTGGACCTCGTCACTTTAGAGAATATTCAGAAGGCCATCGCTGACCGGTTCGGCGAGAAGCTGGGACCAAGGGCGGCGGAGGCGAACGTCCTGGCAGCGCAATTGGCATATGACGGTACGAAGGAAGGCAGATGCCTTGGCGCAAGATCCATCGTCCAGAGGAGGATGTGGCTTCCGGAATGGGACGAGGTGCCGACCGGCGTCGCGCTGGAGCCCGAGCACATCGAAGGTGTGGCCGTCGGACCCGGATCGTCGATACAGAACATGACCGGGACATGGCGAACCTCGTCGCCCAAGTACGACCGCGAGAAATGCATTCGATGTCTAAGATGCTGGTTCACCTGCCCGGACGTATGCATCAAGCGCCTCGAGGACGACCACGTCAAGGTGGACTACCGTTACTGCAAGGGCTGCGGGATATGCGCGGACGTGTGCCCCGTGGACGCAATCGATATGGTGAAGGGGGTGCACGAATGGTGATGAAGGCGCTGAGCGCGGACCACGCCGTCGCGTGGGGGGTCCGTCTCGCGAAGGCGGAGGTCATACCGGCGTTCCCGATCACGCCGCAGACGCTGATAATGGAGCTCCTGGCGGAGTTCATATCGAACGGCGAGCTGGATGCCGATCTCATACCGGCGGAGAGCGAGCACAGCGTGATGAGCGTGGCCGTAGGGGCCTCCGCTGGCGGGGTGCGCACCTTCACGGCGACCGCGTCCCAGGGGCTGGCGTTGATGCACGAGATGCTCTACGCCGTACCTCAGAACCGGTTGCCGATCGTCATGGTCAACGTGAACCGCACGCTGGGAGCGGCGGGCGGGATATGGGCCGAGCACAATGATTCCATGCCAGAGCGAGAGTCGGGATGGATGCAGGTGTACGTCGAGGACAGCCAGGAGGCCCTGGACATGACTCTTCAGGCCTACAGGATCGCCGAGGACGAGCGCGTCCTGTTGCCGGTGATGGTCTGCCTGGATGGTTTCATACTCTCGCATACTGTCGAGAAGGTGGAGGTGCCGGAGCAGGGCGAGGTCGATGCGTTCCTCCCGGCCTTCGTCCCCAGGTCCTCATTGGACCCTTCGGAGCCCGTGATGATGAACCCCATCGTCCCGCCGGAGTACACGACAGAGATGAGATACCAGCTCGATAGGGCCATGGACGATTCCAGGAACGTCGTGCATCAGGTCGACGAGGCGTTCAAGGCCGCTTTCGGCAGGGGTTACGGCGGTCTGATCGACGAGTACATGATGGACGACGCGGAGTTCGCGCTGATCGTCCTAGGCACCGCCGCCAGCACAGCGCGCGCGGCGGTCGACGAACTTAGGGCCGAGGGGAGGAAGGTCGGGCTGATCAAGCTTAGGTTCATGAGGCCGTTCCCCCACGACGAACTGCGAAGGGCATGCTCGGGCCTAAAGGCGCTGGGTGTGTTCGATCGCTCGGTCAGCTTCAACCGCTACGGCCCCGTGTTCACCGAGGTGAGCGGCTCACTGTGCGGCTCAGGGGTCCCTATCACGGACCACATCGGGGGGCTGGGCGGAAGGGACATCACCGTCCGCGACATGAGGAAGGTCTTTTCGCTCATCGAGGCGAGCGTCGAGGAAGGGAAGGTCAAGAGGGTTTACTGGCACGGGCTCAGGGAGGCGAAGGGATGACCGCTGACGAGATATCGACCATCAAGGAGATGCCGAACAACGACTACTTCGTGAGCGGACATGGAGCATGCCCGGGCTGCGGCGTCGCCATCGCCGTGAACAACATCATGAGGATATTGGGCAGCGATACGACGGTCTACGTGCCGGCCTCATGCCTGATAGTGTTCAGCGCGCTGTATCCGACGTCGGCCTTCAGGACGCCGCTGCTGTTCACCGCCTTCGAGAACACTGGCGCAGTCATAACGGGGATCAAGGCCGCCCAGAGGCGCAGGGGGATCGAGGGCACGGTCGTCGGGATCGCCGGCGACGGTGGGACGTTCGACATCGGGCTCCAGGCGCTATCGGGCGCCGCGGAGAGGCAGGAGGACGTCCTCTACATCTGCGTGGACAACGAGGCGTACATGAACACCGGCATCCAGAGGTCGGGCTCGACGCCTTTCGGGGCCTGGACAACGACGACGCCGGTCGGTAAGGTCACCCAGGGCAAGAGGCAGATGAAGAAGGACGTCATGGACCTGGTCATCGCACACGACCCAGAGTACGCGGCGACGCTGTCGATCGCGCATTACAACGACTTCATCAGGAAGGTCGAGAAGGCGAAGCACAAGAGCGGATTCCGGTTCCTCCACGTGCTGACACCCTGCGTCCCGGGATGGAGGACGGAGGCGTCGAAGAGCGTAGAGATCGCGAAGCTGGCGGTGGAGACAGGCATGTGGACGCTGTTCGAGTACGAGGAAGGCGAGGCGAGGTCGACGTACAAGCCCCACACGATGAGGCCCGTGACCGAATATCTCCATATGCAGGGTCGGTTCAGGCACATGGACAACGACGACCTGAACACGCTGCAGCGCTGGCTTTGCGCCAAATGGTACTATCACTACGGCCACGACGTCGAGCAGCCCGCGTGCGCGATATACAATGGAGAGAAGGAGCTTCATTTCGACGGGGACCCATTGCACGGCGTCTGAAAAAGGATAGGTGATCGGTGGACGTTGCCTTCGAAAACGGCCGGACGGACCCTGTCCGGAACGATGACTGGATAGGTAGGATATGTGCCCTGTTCCAGAGCTACAAATCCTTTTATATGACCACTCCTTTGTGTCGTTTTGCTCTTTTGAGCCCGTGAATAATGAGGACGTGTGAAAGCGTCGGAAGGAGGTTAAAGAATGGCAAAGCCAATCTTCGTTAAATTTGAGATGCCCAAGGAATTGCAGGACAAGGCCTACGAGGTCGTCGAGCTCGCTCGCGACTCTGGCAAGATCAAGAAGGGGACAAACGAGGTCACGAAGCTGATCGAGCGCGGCGAGACCGTGCTCATCGTCATGGCCGAGGACGTCCAGCCACCAGAGATCCTGGCCCACATGCCCTACCTATGCGAGGAGCGCAACGTGCCATACGTCTACGTGCCGAGCAAGGCCGAGCTGGGGAACGCATGCGGACTGTCGAAGCCGACCGCGTCGATCGCGATCCTAGATGCCGGAAAGGGAAAGCCAGTCTTGGACAACCTTGTTGACCAGGTTAAGAAGCTTAAGAAGTAAGTGTGGTGTGAATAATGGCAGAAGATGAGGGAAACAGCATCCCTTCTGAGGTCGTTGAGATCATCGGACGCACTGGTATGACCGGAGAAGCAACCCAGGTCAAGGTCCGTGTGCTCGATGGACGCGACAAGGGCCGTATCATCACCCGCAACATCATGGGTCCCGTCCGCATGGGCGACATCCTGATGCTCCGTGAGACTTCCAGAGAAGCAAGGAAGCTCTCGATCCGCTGAACTTAGGAGGAATGACAATGGTTGAGCAAAAGCTATGTTCCTTCTGCGGAGCGAACATCGAGCCTGGAACGGGCAAGATGTACGTCAAGAAGGACGGAACGGTATACATGTTCTGCACCAACAAGTGCAAGAAGAACATGATCGAGCTAGGCCGCGTCCCGCGTACCACCGAATGGACCCGCGCATATGCGCAGACCAAGATGTACGCCAAGGCCGAGAAGCACGTCGAACCTAAGGCAGCGGAAGAGAAGCCTGCAGAGGAGACGGTCAAGGCAGAGGAGCCCAAGTCGGCGAAGAAGAAGCCGGCGGCAGCGAAGAAGGCCAAGGCCGAGAAGCCTGCGGAAGAGACCAAGGCGTGAGCCGATGATCGAGCGCACGTTCGTGATGCTCAAGCCAGACGCCGTCCAGCGCGGGCTCATGGGCGATATCGTCGCCCGCTTCGAGGCCAAGGGCTACAAGCCCGTCGCCATGAAGCTCATGCGCATCCCACGCGAGCTGGCCGAAAGGCACTACGGGGAGCACAAGGGAAAGGGCTTCTTCAACGGTCTCATCGACTACATCACCTCCGGCCCAGTGCTGGCGATGGTGTGGGAGGGAGAGAACATCGTTGCGGACATCAGGGTCATGATGGGCAAGACGAATCCTAAGGATGCGATGCCCGGGACGATCCGCGGGGACTTCGCGCAGCAGACGGGAAGGAACATCGTTCACGGTTCCGATTCCGTCGAGTCGGCGAAGCGCGAGATCGACCTGTTCTTCAACGACTACGAGCTGGTGTCCTGGACGCGCAGCGTCGACCCGTGGCTCTACGAGTAGGCACAAACACTTTCGTTCAATTTCTTCCCTTTCTTATCTTTTGTTTTCCTCCAGCAACGCCTATGGGTCCATCTCTCTAAGGAAAATACATATAGGGTTTCCTTAATCCAACAATTATGAGCATCAGGCAGCCGATCGTGAGCGTTCTGGGTCATGTCGACCACGGCAAGACCAGTCTACTGGACTATATCCGTGGCACGACGGTCTCCGCAAGGGAGGCGGGGTTCATCACCCAGCATATCGGCGCGACGGAGGTGCCTCTCGAGCACATCAACGAGGTCTGCGCCAAGCTCATGGGCGCTAAGAAGTTCTCCGTGCCCGGGTTGCTTTTCATCGACACCCCTGGTCACCAATCGTTCGTTTCTCTAAGGGCGAGGGGTGGCTCGCTAGCCGATATCGCCGTCCTCGTCATCGACATCAACGAGGGCCTGAAACCTCAGACGATAGAATCGATCAACATCCTCCGCCGCTTCAAGACGCCTTTCGTCATCGCGATGAACAAGATCGACCTCGTTGACGGATGGATATCGAGCCCGAAGCAACCGTTCATCCTCTCCGAGAAGAAACAGAACGATGAGGTCAGGGACCGCCTGAACAACAGGATGTACGAGATCATCGGCAGGCTCAGCATGGAGGGCCTGTCGTCCGATCGGTACGACCGCATAGAGGATTTCACCAAGAACATCGCGCTCATCCCTGTCTCGGCGAAGACCGGTGAGGGGATACCAGATCTGCTATTGGTACTGATAGGCCTCGCCCAGAGGTTCCTTGAGGAGGAGCTCAACACGGAGGAAGGTCCGGCGAAGGGCACCATCCTCGAGGTCAAGGAGGAGAAAGGCCTAGGACAGACGCTGGACGTGATCATCTACTCAGGCACCCTCAAGAGGGGGGACACGGTCGCGCTCGGCACCAAGAGCGGGAAACCCCTCATCACGAAGGTCAAGGCCATACTCAAACCGAAGCCGCTGGACGAGATCCGCGACCCGAGGGACCGCTTCGACTCGGTCAAGGAGATATCCGCGGCAGCCGGCATCAAGGTCAACTGTCAGACGCTGGACGGAGTCGTTGCCGGAGCCCCCTTCCGGGTCATATCCGGCGGGAACATGAACGAGGTCATCGAAGAGATACAGCAGGAGGCCAAGGTCACGATCCCGACGCAGGAGGCGGGGATAATGATCAAGGCCGACGCCATCGGTTCCCTGGAGGCGTTGGCCTTCGAGGCCGAAAAGGCATCTATACCAATTCACAAGTACGAGGTCGGGGACATCTCGAGGAGGGACATCATCGAGGTATCATCATACACGGACCCGATGCACAAGATCTTGCTGGCCTTCAACGTCGCCCTCCTACCGGACGCGAAGGACGCGCTCCCGAACTACGATGGCAAGGTCTTCATGAACAACGTCGTTTACGGCCTCATCGACGACTATCAGAGGTACGTCACCGAGGAGAGCCGCAAGGCCGAGGAGGCCAAGCGTGCGCTGACGTCCTTCCCCGGCAAGTTCAAGATCCTTCCGAACTGCGTGTTCAGGGTGAGCAAGCCCGCGATCGTCGGCGTCAGGGTACTGGCCGGTCGAATCAGGAACGGTCAGAACGTCATCGACAAGGACGGGAAGGAGATCGGCAAGATCAAGTCCCTGAGGACCGGCGAGGAGACCCTGAAGGAAGGGATGGCCGGGGGGGAGCTCGCCGTGGCGATCGAGGGACCGACCGTCGGAAGGCAGATCATGGTCGAGGACGTCCTTTACGTGGACATCTACGAATCCGATTACAAGAACCTGCACGACTACAACCTCAACTCGGACGAGAAGATGGTCATGGACGAGATCGAGCAGATCAAGCGCAGGCAGGACCCGTTCTGGGGCATGTGATCCATAGCAAGGCAAAGCATCCCCTTCTCGCTTCTTGCGCTTCATTTCATCTTCCGGGGGAGCAGAACTAATATCATCGCTTGCCCGAATATCATCGTCATGTTCTTGAGGATCCGTTGCCCTCGCTGCGGGAGGACCGTATCGAAGGAGAGGCTCTATTGCCCCTACTGTAACGCCAACATCTACTCGCCCTACCAAACGAGGCTCGGTCTGGACCGAGGGATCAACGAACCGGCGACCGAAGAGAAGGGAGAGGGCGCGCCCCTATGGCAGCAGGTGGTGAAGGTGGTGCTGGTGCTGCTGTTCTTCATCGCGCTTATCCTATTGTAGGCATGAGATGTCATCGAACATCATCCTCCGAAGCCCTTCCGATTTAACATGCATTGCCTTATATGCAAGGACCCAGATGCCCAAGCGTTCGCATATCCCCTTATAAATGTCCAGAAAGGGCACGAATGAAAAATTATTTAAGGGGAACTACATTAGGGCGGATACTCTAAGGTGATTATATGGTCGAGTTCAAAGCAGTCATTAACGACGGAAAATCTGGTAAGTCCTACCAGGTCGATGTCACTGGCCACCACGCTAACTCTCTTATCGGCAAGAAGATCGGAGATATCGTTGACGGTATCTTCGTCGGTCTCCCGGGCTACAAGCTTCAGGTCACCGGTGGAAGCGACAAGGACGGATTCCCGATGCGCAGGGACCTGCCGGGCCCCCGCAGGAAGAAGCTACTCGTGACCGCTGGTCACGGATTCAACACCCCGGAGGACGGACTCAGGAAGAAGAAGTCCTTCCGCGGAAACGCGATCGCCCCCGACACAGTCCAGCTGAACATGAAGATCACTGCATTGGGTGCCAAGCCGATCGAGGACCTCATCGTCAAGAAAGATGAAGCCCCGAAGCAGTGAGGCAAATTTGATGAAATCAGTCCGCCAGCCCGAAATCAACATCGGAATGATCGGTCACGTCGATCATGGAAAGACAACGCTGACCAAGGCCCTTAGCGGGGCTTGGACAGACCGTCACTCCGAGGAGGTCAAGAGAGGGATCTCCATCAGGCTCGGTTATGCGGACGTGGTTTTCTACAAATGCCCCGACTGCGGCTCATACACATCCAAGGCCGAATGCCTCTGCGGAGGCAAGCCCGAGGTCCTGCGCGCCGTATCGTTCGTCGATGCGCCAGGGCACGAGACCCTCATGGCGACCATGCTCTCCGGGGCGGCCATGATGAACGGTGCCCTATTGCTCGTCGCCGCGAACGAGAAATGCCCGCAACCCCAGACGAAGGAGCATCTCATGGCGCTGACGATCATCGGCGTCGAGAAGATCATCATCGTCCAGAACAAGATCGACATAGTCACCAAGGAAGAGGCACTTGAGAACTTCAAGGAGATCAAGGCCTTTGTTAAAGGTACGATAGCGGAGAACGCGCCGATCATACCGGTCTCCGCGCATCACGACGTCAATATCGACAAGCTAATCGAAGCGATCGAGAAGTACATCCCGACTCCGAAGCAGGACGACAAGAAGCCTGCGAGGATGTACGTCGCGAGGAGCTTCGACATCAACACGCCTGGAACGGAGCCGAAGAACCTCAAGGGAGGCGTCCTCGGAGGCTCCATCACCCAGGGAAGGCTCGAGATCGGAGACGAGATCGAGCTCATGCCCGGCCGCAAGGTCGACCTGCCCGGAGGCAAGACCTCCTGGGAGAGGATCACCACCACGATCGTATCGCTGCACGTGGGCGACACCGAGATCCATAAGGCTAAGCCCGGCGGGCTCATCGCCATCGGAACTCAGCTTGACCCGTCGATGACGAAGTCCGATGGGCTGACAGGCCGAGTCATCGGAAGGCCAGGGACGCTGCCGCCGATGCTGCAGAAGCTCACGATGTCTACGCACCTGCTCGAGCGTGTCGTCGGCGCCGCCGAGGACCTCGCCGTCGAGAGCATCAAGACGAACGAGCCGCTCATGCTCAGCGTCGGGACCGCCACCACGGTCGGCGTGGTCACCAGCGCCAGGGCCGAGAGCGTCGATGTAGCCCTCAAGTTGCCCGTTTGCGCCGAGAGGTCGCAGCGCGTCGCGATATCGAGGAAGATATCGAACAAGTGGCGCCTCATCGGGTACGGCATCCTTCAGTGAGGGAGCATGCACCGCGTCGTGCTCGACACCAACGCACTTCTGATGCCCTTCGAGTCTTCTTTCAACCTCGATCTGGGTCTTAGGTCATTGCTCGGCGAGTGCGAGATATTCGTGCCCGGGCCGGTCATCGGCGAGCTAAAGAGGTCGAAGAGCAAGCACGCGAGGTCGGCGCTGGCACTGGCGAGCAAGTACAAGGTCTACGAGATGCAGACGCAGGGGGACGCTGGCGTCATACAGGCCGCTCAGGAACTAGGCGCGTACGTGGTCACCAACGACTTCCCGCTGCAGAAGAAGCTGCGCCAGGCAGGCATTCGAACGATATTTCTCAGGTCCAAGAACCACTTGTTCCTCGATGATTTCTAGATGAGCGGCCTCGGCGGGTCGTCCGCCCCTTCGGGCTGCATGTACCCTATCTGCTCAAGCCTCGTCTCAAGTATCTTCCTTCCTATTTCGGTCACGGCGAAAATAGGGACCTTGTTCCCTACCTTCATGGCCCCCCTCCTCTCGGCCTCGGCCCTCACGGCCTTGGACGCGCAGGCGGTCACGATGTCGCTGTGGTCGAAGATCGAACGGGCGTCCTCCTCGGAGAGGCCCGACGTGTGCACTGCGAATATGACGGCGCTAGAGCCGAGCTCGTGCCTTATGCTCTCGGCGTCCTTCGCCAGGGCGACCGTCACGCCGATCCTCTGATATCCCATGGCCTCGGCCCTCATCGCCCCGAGGAACATGTCCATCTTAGCGGTCAGCGGGTCCAGCACCCTGTTCGCGCCTATCGCCTCTATTACCTCGGGTATCGGGGACGTCTCGACCAGGCCGGATATCCTTCCGCCGATCCCCTGTATCATCTCAGGCTCATCGATGATGACAGTTCCAGCGCCGTCGCAGGCGATGACGGCGCAATCGAGAAGTCCTTTCGAGACCGACATGCCCAGCAGCTCAGAGACGCCGAACGAGAGGAAGTCCCTCATCCTCATCTTCCTGTTCGGTGCGCACATGCCGAAGTCTCTGATCCTGAACTCGATGTTATCGCGCACGACGTCGGCGTCGATCTCCTCGATGCCGCGGTGCTTGTGGAACAATGGACAGTAACGGACCCGGGGCTCGCTGACCTCGACGACCTTGCCGTCGACGATGACGACCCTCGACATGCCCATAGCTTCCATCACGTGCTTTGCCATAATGATCGACCCTTGTGATTAAGGAAGGCATAGATAAAGATTGTAATTCAGCCTTCAGGTAATGAGAACGGGGTTGATACGATCGCGGCGATGACGGAGAAGGAGAGGCTCTTCGGAGCGCTGGACCGAACGTCCGTAGACAGGGTCCCCTGCGCGTCGCCTCTGCAGACCGGCACCGTAGAGCTGATGGAGAAGGCCCAGGCATGGTGGCCCGAGGCACACATCGAGCCAAGGGCCATGGCCAGGCTGGCGAAGGCGTCCCATACGTTCGCGGGGATCGAGAGCGTCAGGGTCCCGTTCGACGTCACCGTCGACGCATCGGCCTTTGGCGCGAGGACCGGCATGGAGCGCATCGACCGCCAGCCGGCCGTCATTGCCCCGGTCTTCCCATCGGACGCTCGACTCGACATCGATGTCCCCGACCCGCTCCGCGACGGAAGGTCGCCAATGCTCCTCGCCGCGATACGTGAGCTCAAGGAGGACCCTGATCTCAGGGGCACACCTGTGATATGCGGCGTCACAGGACCTTTCATGCTGTCGTGCCAGCTACGTGGGATCGATCGTGCCATGATCGACGTCGTGGTCGAGCCGGAATTGATCGTCCGAATGCTGGAGAGCGCGACGGAATGGTGCGTCTCGTTCATCGACGAGGCCATTCGTGCCGGTGCGGACGTTATCGCCCTCACCGACGCCACGTCCAGCGGGGACATTCTCTCCCCGGAGCAGTACCGTTCGTTCGCATTGCCATACCAAAGAGCGATCGCCGAGCGGATCGCCTTCGACGGGTCCAGGTCCGTCCTGCACATATGCGGCGACACCTCGAGGGACCTCGACATGATGGCCGATTGCGGCTTCGGCGGCGTCAGCGTCGACCAGTGCATGGACATGAGGTACGTGTCGATGCTGCTCAAGGGGAGGGCCGCCTGCATCGGCAACGTCAGCCCGACGACCACGCTCCTCTCTAAGAGGACGTCCGATGTCGAATACGAGACGATGGACGCGATGAGGAAAGGGACGGACGTTGTAGCGCCTGGCTGTGGGTTCGCTCCTAGGACGCCGCTCGCCAACATGAGGGCCATGGCCAACACGGTCAAGATGTCCGCGAAGCGGCCGTGAGCTTGCATCCGGCACCTGTTGGAAGGCCGTGCCTTCCGAACGAGATTCAGGAAACCATTAAATGAGCCTTTTTTGATTAGAGCATCGCTCACCAATAGGGGAGTAAATACCCGTAGAGGCGTTGCTCATGTCCGAGATCTCGCAGTCGGAGGGTGATGAGAAATTCATCCTGGCCCTTAGACGAATCGCGTTGATGGGGGGAATGCATGACTATGTCATCATCTCCTCGAGAGAGCTGGGCGAAATGCTGACGATGAGCCAGCAGTCCGCATCGAAGAGAATCTTAGAATTGCTGGACGAGGGGCTCATCAGCAGGGACCTCGGCGCACGAAGGCAGAGGATCAAGCTGACGCAGAAGGGCGTCGACCTGCTGAGGAAGGAGTACAGCGAGTACCAGCGCATATTCGAGATGAGGGACGAGGTCGCCATCAAGGGGACCGTCATCACCGGGATGGGCGAGGGCCAGTACTACGTAACGCAGCCTGGCTACATCGAGCAGTTCAGCGAGAAGCTGGGCTTCACCCCTTACGAGGGGACTCTCAACGTGAAGGTCCCTGCGAACGAGCTCCACAAGGTCCAGACGGTGAAGAAGGCCAAACCGATCGTCGTCAAGGGGTTCGAGCGCAACGGAAGGACGTTCGGTGACGTCGAATGCCACAAGGCGACGATACAGAACGTCGAGTGCGCCATCGTCCTGCCTACCAGGTCCCACTACGACGACGTCCTTGAGGTGCTGTGCAAGTACCACCTGAGAAGGACGCTCGGTCTGAACGACGGAAGCGAGGTCGAGGTCAGGGTCAACCTGATCTGATCAGGCCTTTCTCTTCACGCTCTCGATCACCGATTCGAATATCGCCTTCCCGTCGCCGGCGCCGTTGACGTCGGCAGCGGTCCTGGTGAAGTCCGGATGCGTGTACCTGTGCACGACACGCTCGGGGTGAGGCATCATGCCCATCACGTTCCCGGCCGGATTGCATATGCCGGCGATGTTCGACAGCGAGCCGTTTGGGCACCACGGGTACCCCGCGTACTCTCCGTCCTCATCGACGTACCTGAAGACGATCTGGTCGTTCTCCTCTAGCTTCGCCAGGAGCTTCTCCTCCTTCTCTTTGGCGAACATCAGCTTGCCTTCTGCGTGGGCGCAGGGGACGAGCATCATCCGTCCTTTCTCGATCCTCTTGGTGAATATGCACTTCCCGCGGCTCTCATGCTTCAATATGGTCGGGGTGCATTCGAACCTTCCAGATATGTTCGTGTAGAGCGCCGCCTCGGGGTGCTCCGACATCGTTCCCTCGAACGCGGGGAGCAGCCCCAGCTCGACAAGGATCTGGAAACCGTTGCATACGCCGAGGACCGGCCTCTCGCTCTCGACGAAGGACCTGATGTCCTTGGACAGCTCGCTCTTTATCCTCGCCGCGAAGATCGCCCCGGCGCGGACGTAGTCGCCCGCCGAGAACCCGCCTGGCAATGCCAGGATGTTGTAGTCGTCAAGCTCCCTCTTCATGTCGGCCGGGCACTTGCCTAGGAGCTGCTTCAGATGGACCTTCTCTGGGGACGCACCGAGCTCGCGGAACGCCTGGTACATCTCATCCTCGCAGTTCGTGCCCTCGATCCGAAGCACGCACACCTTGATCTCTTCGCTTCTCATCTTGGCGCCTCCTAACCCAGCAGTTCCCAGAGAGGCTTGCTCCATCTCTCCCTGAGGTCCGATACCATCTGCTCGAGGACGACGGCGTCCTCGTTCATGACCTTCAGCTTCTTGCCCCCGACCTTGCCGATCTTGAAGATCGGGACGTCCATCGCCTCGACGAACTCCTTTTCCTTTGCCCTGTCGACCTCGACCACCCATCTGGTGTTCGATTCGGAGAACAGGGAGACCAGGTTCGGTAGCGGAAGGACCGACAGGTCCAGCTCGGCGCCGACGTCGCCACCGATGCACATCTCGGCCATCGCGACCGCCAGGCCGCCGTCCGAAATGTCGTGGCATGAGCGGACCATCCTGCCCTTCATAGCGCCTCTAAGGCATTCCATCGACCTCCTCAGCGCTTCAAGGTCCACGTCCGGGACCTCCCCGCCCTTTCCTCCGAAGACGCGGAACAGCGCGGAGCCGCCGAACTGGGGCTTGGTGGTGCCGACCACGTAGATCGGATCCCCCTCCTCCTTGAGGTCGGTGGTGATGCATTCCCTGATGTCGTCAACGATGCCCAGCCCCACGACCGTGACGGTCGGGAGACAGGCGCCTGTCGACGCCTCATTGTAGAGCGATACGTTGCCGGAAGGTGCGGCCAGGTTCAGTGCCTTGCACGCCTCCGCCATGCCGGCTATGGCGTCCCTGAGCTCCCCAAGCCTCTCCGGCTTCTCTGGGTTGCCGAAGTTCAGGCAGTTCGTGATCGCGTGCGGCCTTCCGCCGACGGCGACGATGTTCCTGCACGCCTCGTCGATCGAGGTCGCCCCGCCCCTGTAGGCGTCGAGCGCAGTGAACCACGGATTGACACCTACGGCCACGGCCAAGCCTCTGAACGAATCGGGAAGGGGCTTGACGACGGTCGCATCCGACGGCCCGCGTTTGTTGATCTTGCCGGTCATCGGCTTGATGATTGTATTCCCGCGGACCTCGTGGTCGTACTGCTTGATGGCCCACTCCTTCGACGCGATGTTGGGGTCCGAAAGCAATTTCAAAAGTATCTTGTCGAAATCGCCAGGCAGCTTCGGGAAGTCCTCGCCCTTCTTCGTCTGGGGGGACTTGGCCTTGGCCGGCCTGCAGTACTCCGGGCCCTTGGTGAGGAACTCCAGGTCCAGCTGGAAGATCGTCTCGCCTTTGAAGCGGAGCTTGACCTCGTTCCCTGGGACGACGGTGCCGATGACGGTCGCGTTCACGTCCCAAAGGTCGAACAGCTCGAGGATGCGCTTCACGATCTTCTTTGGCGCGGCGAGCATCATCCTCTCCTGCGATTCAGACACCCATATCTCCCACGGGGCGAGGCCCTCCTCCTTGAGCGGGACCTTGTCCAGGTCGACCTCGGCCCCGCAGCCTCCTGACAGTGCCATCTCGCCGACGACGCAGGACAGGCCGCCGCCGCCCAGGTCCTTCATCCCATGTATGAGGCCCGCAGAGTTCACTTCGAGGCAAGCGTGTATCAAAGGTTCCTTCGTGATGGGGTCGCCAAGCTGGACGGCCCCGCGCGACTCCTCCTCGGAGTTCTCCTTGAGCTCGGCCGAGGCGAAGGTGACCCCGTGTATGCCGTCCCTTCCGGTCCTTCCGCCGACCAGTATGAACATGTCGCCAGGTCCCTTGACGGCGTTGTTGACGAGGTCCTTCCTCTTCACGATGCCGATGCAGCCGACGTTGACCAGGCAGTTGCCTATGTAGGAATCGTCGAACCAGATCCCGCCCGCGATCGTCGGGATGCCGATCCTGTTGCCATAATCGCGTATGCCGCTGACGACGCCGCTCACGAGGTACTTCGGCGTCTTCATCCCGTTCGGGAGGTCGACCTGCTTGTCGATCGGACCGAAGAACAGAGGATCGATGAGGCCGATGGGCTGCGCGCCCATGCACAGCACGTCCCTGACTATGCCGCCTATGCCAGTGGCGGCCCCGCCATACGGCTCTATCGCCGACGGATGGTTATGCGACTCGACCCTCAGGGCGTAGCCGTGCTCGTCATCGAACACCATGACGCCGGCGTCGCCCTTCGAGAGGACCTCGTCGTTCTGGATATTGAAGACGTGCTCCCTCAGTATCGCCTTGGAGCTCTTGTAGCAGCAGTGCTCGCTCCACGCCTGGGCGAGCGACTGGATCTCAACGTCGGACGGGATACGGCCGACGTTCTTGAAATGCTCCCGGACCCTCTTCATCTCGTCGAGGCTGAGGTTTAGGCCCAGGTCCTTGCTGAGATCTCTGAGCTCGGCATCTGATGCGGAGAAGATGTCCACGTCGTACAGCTCGAACGGGACGTTCCTTTTTATCAGCAGGTGGTCGACCGTCATGGTGATCACTTTATCTGCACTGAGAACTTCTGAATGACCGGGTTGGCCAGGAGCTTCCTGCACATCTCCTCGCCCGCCTTCTTCGCTTCAGCGGCATCTGCGTCCAGCTCGATGTCGAAGACCTTGATGGACTTCACGTTCTTGATTCCCTTGAACCCCAGAAGCTCGAGGGCCTTCTTCGTGTTCTGCCCCTCTGGGTCCGCGACCCCTTGCTTGAGCTCGATCCGGATCTCGGCGACGACCATTTCTAAAGCACCGGTTCGAGAATCGAATGGCCGCTAAATAAGTTGTCGTTCCTACACGACCAATGGCGAGAGGTTCCAATACTCCTCTATAGCCTGGAAGCTGCCCGAAAGGATGAACTCTATCGCGATGGCCGCCAGCAGCAGACCCATGATCCTCGAGAAGGCGGCCGCGCCGCTCTTCCCCATCTTTGCGAATATGGGGTCGGAGAACCTGAGCATGAAGTAGCTCATGACCGCTATGATGACGATCCCGACGAAGATCGACATCAGGTCGAACGCCACATCGGAGCCGTCCAGGGCGTAGGTGACATAGATCATGACCGTCGTTATCGCGCCCGGTCCCGCGAACAACGGGATGCCCAGCGGCACGACGCCGACCTCCTCCTTGGCCGTAGCCTCCTCCTTCTCGGCCGGCGTCATCTTTGTGCCTGACAGCTGGCCGCGGACCATCGACGACGCGATGGTGAAGAGGAGCAATCCTCCGGCGATCTTGAACGCCGGGATGGTTATCCCGTAGAGAGCGAAGATGTAGTTGCCGAGAAGGGCGAAGGTGATGAGAACGGCGACGACGACAATGAACACCTTCTTGATCACCCTCTTCTTCTGCTCCGGCGTATATCCTTCGGTGATCGCAACGTACACCGGGATGTTGCCCAGCGGGTTGAGTATAGCGAATATCGAAGCTATGGCGGTGAGCGCGAACTCGAGACCCATCGGGTTGACTAATTTGGGAAGTGCTTATTATGCTTTGCCTGACACGCCCCCGCACGCCAGCCGTCCGAAGGCAAGATAGCCTGTATGGCCCAGCGTCTCGTACGAGGGGCGCACGCCCATCTCGTGCACTTCCATCATGCGCTGGATGTTCTCCATCGCCCTGACCTCGACGAACCCCGAGGACCTCATCTTCTTCACGACGAGCTCGAGCTGATTGGTGTTCGGCACGTACGCGCAGAGGCGTCCACCGCACCTGAGGAAGCGTTTGACGTTGTCCACGGCGTCCCATGGGTCTGGCATATCTAGCATGACCGCATCGGCCTTGAACTCCAGGTCGACCTCCTTGACGTCGCCGATCCTGAGCTGCCAATTGTCCTGGTTCCCCGTCCTGGATACGTTCCTGCGGCCCTTGTCGCTGAAATCCGCCCTGATCTCCACTGAGACGACCTTTCCCGAAGGGCAGACCGCGTTCAGCAACGCTGTCGTCAACGAGCCCGAGCCAAGCCCCGCCTCGACCACGACGTCCCCCTCCTTGAGGTCGAGCTCGAAGACGATCGTCGCGGCATCCTTCGGCACTATGACCTGCGCCCCCCTCTCGACGGTCTCCATCAGGTCCTTGGCGCCGGGCGAGAACAGAACGAACCTCTTTCCGGCGAGCTCGATCTCACCCCCATCCCCGGCCTCCAGCAGCTTCGCCCCATCGACGACGCCGAGCGCCGGGATCTTCAGCATCCCGCCTTCGAGCTTGATCCAGTATTTCTTGCCCTTGTCGTCCAGGAGGAATGCAAGATGACCTTCGCGGATCCCTTTCATCGGAACCTCAACTCCGAACGGTCACTTCAACTTTGCACCGCATTCGCCGCACACGGTATCGAATGACGAGACCGCGGCCCTGCACTTCGGGCATCTCGGTATGCCTTCGATGTCCATGCTCTTCGAGGCCCCTTCCTCTAGCCGGATATCGGGCCTCTTGGCCGCCGGGGGTTCCGGGAACGGCCCCTCCTCCTTATTCGGCTTCGGCTCCGCCTCCTTAACCGGGACCGGTTCAGGCGCAGCCACCTTCTCCGGCTCTTCTGTCGTGGCAGGCTTCTGCTCGTCCTTGAAACGATATTCGGGCTTGCCGTAGTTCGGCTTCGGCGGCAGGTTCCTTCCGCGGTCCTCGATCTTGCCCCTGAACAAAAAGTAGATCAGCAATCCGAAGACGCACAACGGTATGCAGATGAGGGCCAAAACGCCCTTCACCTTCTTTCGCCTGTCCATGTCCCAATATACGAGCATCGACGATGCGATGCCCAGAATCAACCAGGCGAACAACAAGATCCGCCAATCGAAGTCCATCCCTGCTATGCTCATCCCAATCCCAAAACTACAATGCGGTATTGCTATTTAATTTTATTATTTCGATATAAAATATATTTTCGAAATGGCTGGCCAGCATACGGTTCTGGAGTGGTATCATGGGGCAGATCGCATGTTGCTTCGGACAAGGGCCTCGGGCCGGTCCGGATGGCCATCCTCACAACCTATTAATAGGCACTCGTCATTTTGCGGCCTGATGGCAAAGTTCAACCTGAACGTTTGGTCCATACTGTCTGTCCTGCTCATCGTGGCAGCCGTGGTGTTCTATCTCCTATGGGGAATTTTCTTCGACGGATGGAACATGTTCGCCAAGGAGTACATGGGCGTCTACGCCATCACGATAACCCTGCTCCTGTTCGGTATATTCGGGTTCCTTCTGGCGAAGAAGAAGGGCGAAGAGCCTGCAGGCAAGAAGTAATCTTTTCAGCACCTTGATTTTTCAATGGCGATCTCAATCGCCGGGGGTCTGCAACGAGGTCATTCGAAATCTTCGATGCTCTGTCCCTGTTCTCCATCGACTATGCGCTGGACCTTCCTCTCGCTCGTGTCCAGTATCTTTTGGCAGTGATCGCGCAAGGCCACCGCTCTCTCGTACATCGTCAGGCTCGTTTCAAGCTTGAGGTCTCCCTTCTCCAGCGTTTGGACGATCGTCTCTAGCTCCTTCATCGCCTCTTCGAACTTCATCGTCCCGATCTCCTTACCTTCGTCCATCGGATCACACCTTCCTTGTTATGACGGTCCACAAAGCCCCGTCCCTCATCACGACCTCGACCTCTTCCCCGACATCCGCGTCGTCCTTCGATGCGAGCGTCCTCCCGTCGGAGGAGCGGAGAAGGCAATAACCTCTCTGCAGAACGTTCCGAGGGTTCAGCCCCCTCAGGGAAGCGTCGAACTGGCCAAGCAGCTCGGCGGCGGTCCTTATATCGACATCGATCGCGTGCCCCATCCTCATGTTCAGTTCGTCCAGGCGCGCTGAGCCCTGCTCGATGCCGCTCATCATGGTCCTCAGGGAGAGAGGTCTTTCCGTCATCGACAACCGGCGTTTCATCCTCTCTATCGGCGCCATGAGCCCCATCTTTGCTCTGGAGAGGAGGCTAGCCAGGTTCGCCGTCTCTCCGATCCTATCTGGAAGGACCAGCTCGGCGGCCGCTGACGGGGTCGGGGCCCGCAAATCGGCAACGTAGTCCGATATCGTGAAATCTGTCTCGTGGCCGACCGCCGAGACAATGGGAGCCTTGGATGAGAATATCGCCCTCGCGACGGTCTCCATGTTGAAGGCCCACAGGTCCTCCAGGGAACCGCCTCCCCTTCCCACGATGATAACGTCCACTCCAGCTTCGTTCAATACCCTGATCCCTTCGCAGATGCTCTTGTCCGCCCCTTCCCCCTGGACGAGGGCGGGCGCGAGCAGGATGTCGGCCGGGAACCTTCTAGCCGTGACGTTCAATATGTCATGGACGGCAGCCCCTGTCGGCGAGGTGACAACGCCGATCCTCGTGGGGTACCTGGGCAATGCCCTTTTCCTGGCCGGGTCGAAGAGCCCCTCTCCCTCGAGCTTTTTCTTGAGCGCCTCGTACGCCAGAAAGAGCTGCCCCATCCCATCCGCCTTGACGTCCTGGACGTTGAACTGGTAGCTTCCCTTTTGGACATAGACGTCCATCGAGCCGAAGGCCAGCACCTTCATGTTCTCATCGATCTCAAGGGACGCCCTCAACCTGGCCCCCCTGAAGAACGTGCAGCGTATCTCGCTGCTCTGGTCCTTGAGAGTGAAATAGTAATGGCCAGAGCTGTGTTTGGTGAGGTTCGAGACCTCCCCCGACACCCAGATCTCGTTCAGCTCGGTCGCTGCAGATATGACGCCCTTGGCCAGCGTGTTCAATTGAGTGACCGTGATGGTCCTTGTCCCAGGAGGGATGGTCTTTGTCAAGTCAAAACCTCAGGCGCTCCCCGGATCCGAAGGGGGATACCATGTCTCGCAGGGGATTCTAAAATATCATCTTTGCCGGAGGATTCTCAAAAATTAGGAAAGGAGGCCGCTACGCAGGCGGCGTTATTTGGGTCTGGCCAGGTCACATCGACCTGGCGGCGTAGGCGGACGTATTCGTCTCCTTCCCGCAGATGATGCACTTGCCGACGAACTCCTCGCTCGTGTAAGGGGTCCCTAGGAGCTTGAGCTCGGTCCTCTGTTCGAAGGCGTGGCCGCACTCGAGTTCCCCGCACCATCCGAACCTGACGACCTTGCTCGGGATGGAGTCGGCGCTTTCGATCGTCTGGATCCTCGCCAGCATCTTCTCCCTGGCGCCGTCGTCCATCTGCTCTCTGATCGTCTGAAGCGTTGCCTTGACCTGTTCGGCGACTTCCTTCCTCTCGAACGTGCCCTTCCTGCCGTCCAGACGGACGGCGAAGGAGACCTTGCCGGCCTCGATGTCCCTCATGCCCAGCTCGAGCCTCAGAGGAACGCCCTTGATCTCCCACTTGAAGAACTTGCTCCCCGGCCTCTCGTCGCTGTCGTCCAGAGTGACGCGCACGCCCGCCTTGACGAGTTCCTCCTTGAGCTTGCGGGCCTCGGCGGCCACCTCGTCAACCTTGCCCTTCGCAAGGATCGGGATGATGACGGCCTGGAATGGAGCGATATCGGGCGGGAGGACGAGCCCCTTGTCGTCGCCGTGAACGCCGACGACCGCCCCCAGTAGCCTCTCGCTCATTCCGAACGTCGTCTGGTGGCAATACTTGAACGTGCCGTCCAGGGCCTCGTACTTGATATCGTAT
>JAJFUT010000029.1 GCA_021372315.1 Methanobacteriota archaeon | reverse complement strand
TCGAGGACCAGCTGATGGTCCAGCTGCGCTGAAACGATTTTCCATATTTTTTACATCTTTTTTCTTAAATTTGAAATATTTTTCATCAATAAGAATTTTTTTTAGTTTTTAAAAACTATTTGGGATCTAAGCCATTTTTATATATTTTATATTTAATAATATTTTTACAAGAAATCTTACCAAAAATATATATGCATAATATTTTAATAAAATCGTCAAGGTTGAAGTTATGGAAAATTCACAAAACAACCAAATTAAGTATTGCCCAAATTGTGGGGCACAAATAGACTATCGTGCTGAAATTTGCCCTAAATGTGGGATGAGAGTATCACAGGCTCAGGTTCAATACCAACCAATGCCAGCAAAACCGACGAAAAGTGAAGGACTTGCAGCAGTGTTGTCTTTCCTAATACCTGGTTTGGGTCAGATATATAATGGCCAAATCGGAAAAGGTTTAATAATGATAATCGCGGCCATAGTTTGTGGTGTGCTGATGCTATTGCTGATCGGTATCGTCCTATATCTGATTCTGTGGGTCTGGGGCATCTATGATGCGTATAACACAGCCAAGAAGATCAACCAAGAAGCAACGATGCAAGGTATGCAACACCCTGGCTACTAAACCACTTTTTTTCATATTTTTTTTATATAATAAATTAAAAAAGTTTATTAAATTATTTTCATCCTGCCTAGGGCCGGCTCGTACACTAGGCCCTTGTCGAGAAGTGAGTTCGTGATCTCGTCCAGTTCGTCGCGCGCGATGTTCGCCTTCTCCGCGGCCTTCACTATGTCGTCCCATGGGGCGCCCTTCCCGGTCTTGTCCAGAGTTTCGACGAACTGAAGGACGACCTTCTCCTTGTCGATGGACTCCTCGGGCTCGTCCTCTATCTCCTCGGGCATGTCCGAGACCTCCTCATGGACGGTGAGTCCGCCCTGCGTCTCGGGAAGGAGGTACTTCAGCGAGTCTATGACCGATTCCTTGTAACGCTGCAGGTCCACCTCTCCGTAATGGTCCATCGCCTTGATCACGCCGTCGGCGAGCGTCTGGTTGAACCCGAGCTTAACAAGCGCCTCGGCGGTGGGCTGGGACATCTCCTTCGCCTCCTTCAGGGCTTCGATGCGCTTGATGGTCGCCTTGCAGGTCTCCAATACCCAGAGGTCACGCACGGCCGCGTCGACGATGCGCACCTTCTCCGGCCTGATCGAAACGTACATCGTCCCCTCCTCGGGGGAATACGTCCTCGTCTTGCCGACCACGGCCACGAACTTCGGCGGCTGTATCTTCGACAGTGCCGCCGTCGCCTCGGGCTGGTACTGGCCAGACGATAGGTAGAACGTCCCGGTCGGGTCCTGTATCCTCGCCCTCCACATCGGCTCCTCCTCGGACCCAATGTTGTCTATGTCGGTGAGCACTCCTACGACGAAGATGCGGTTGATCGCCGCCCCCAGGGGCGTCACGAGGTGCGAAGGCGCCTTGTCCCCCTCGCCCTTGATCTCCAGCCTGGACGCGTTGAACTCGGCCGCGAAGACCCTCCACGCCATCTCCCTGGTGATCATTGGAACCCCTCCAGGTCGGCAAGGAGCTTGGTGGCTTCTTCCTTCACGTCGATCTCCACGGGGCTGGCCTCGCTGACTATCATCATCAGCCCGTACTCGTCGCTGAGGACGTTCCCCCTGACCATGAACGGCTTGGCGAGTATCTTGTCCTCGGCGATATCCTTGATGACGTCGGTCGTCATGGCCTCCTGGGCCTGGCGAACGCAATCATCGAGCGTCAGGGCCAAAACAGATTCCGTGACCGACCTGTTCATGACTATCGTGAGCGTCGACTCTCCGTCGTCGAGCACAGCCTTGACCCTGAGGTCGGGAGCGCCGTCGACCTTGCCGTGGATGCGGCAGGCGCCCTTCTGCACGACGCGCTTGCACTGGGGGCATCTCCTGATCAGGCCAGAGCCCTCCTTGACATCGATTATCGTTCCGGAGACTAGGGCGTCGGTCGCCCCGCCGATGCGCTCGATATCGAGGATGGTCCTCGGCTTCAGCTTACCGCTGCCGAGATCGGGCACGTCATCGAGGGTCAGCCTCGTGACGCTGGCCTTCTCCCCGAAATTGAACTTCGGGACGCCCTTCCACGATTTGACATATCCTCGGGAGATCCGAACGATCTCCTTCGGTTTTAGCTCGAAATCATGCCATGCGGAATATTGGACACGTCCGGTCTCGTCCTCGAACAGGCCCGAGAACACGACCTTGGTACCGTCCTCGGTAGGCACCTCGCGCCTCTCGACGCTGATGATGCGGCCTGTGATAGACACGCTGTTCATGCCGTCGGCCAGCTCAGACACCTTTGCCGGACCCCCGGCACTTGATGACACCGGAGCCGACATCTCGATGTTCTGCAGCGAGTCCTTCGGCATCTGCTCCAGCGTCGCCCTGTTGCCCAGCGTCAGGTCGACCCTGCCGTTGTATTCGTGGGTGTAACAGTTCCTTAGCATCACGACATCGCCGGGCCTCATCTGGAACCTTTGAGGGTCCCATACAGTGTAGGCGATGGAGCCGCTCTCATCGGCGATGATCCCGTAGACGATCTGCCTGGCGGGCTTGCCATCGCTCGCGGGGATCTCCTTGGGGTTCACGGTGATGACCTTCGCAAGGATATCGACGGAAGCCTCTCCGCCCTTGATGTCCGTGACCTTCCTACGGCCGCCGCTCTTGTTGAGAGCGTTCGGGTCTCCTCCGAATCCCTTGACGACGCTGCGCTTGGCAGTGTCCAAGGAGACGCGGTAGACGTTCAGGTAGTTCTCCAGCTCTTCCTCGATCTTCGACTCTTCGACCTTTCCCTCAAGCACCCTGGCGATTTCTTTTACATGGGGTGCGATCTCGTTCTTGTCCATTACATCCCTCCTATCTGTGAAGACAGGCAAGGCGATATCAAATTACCCCTTAAATGAATTATTCAGGGGTTTGCCGAAAGTGATGTGGAAAAACGAGAATACAGGGGGATATGAAGGGGTTTGCAGGGGTCACTCCGTGAAGGTCTCTCCCTTCTCGTAGCTCTCCTTCAGATGGCTGATGAGTATGTCGCGGTTGTTCCTCAGGTGCGACTCGTACCAGGCCACGATGACATCCCTCAGGATCTCGTGCATCCTCTCTCCGTCTGCCGTTGCCAGTTCCGAATCGAACAGCACGAACTGCCCGAATATGCGCTTCCAGCCGGCATATTTGTAGTAGTGCTCGCCCTCGCAATAGTCGAACACGATCCTGACGCGAGGCGTGGACTCAGCGGAGTAATGCCACACCTTCAACGAATCCCCCATGCGACCCTGGACCTGTGAGCGGTCTATGAGCTGCAGGTTGTTGACGCATTCGAAATCCACGTCCCCGCGGAAGGACCACTTCTCCGGGAAGGTGTCCTTCTCGAAAGCGAAGAACGTGCTGTAGGTCGGCTCCATGGTCATGTTGACACCGATCTTGCTGAATCGGTTAAGGATGTTCCATAGGTCCTCGATGAGCATTTTGTTGATGTTGGTCTTCTGCATGTGTAGCTCGTCGCGGTCGCGGGATACGGCCATAGTCTTCTTTTCGAGCTCTGCATCAAGCTTACTGAACCAATCTTCTTTACCAGCCTTTTCAGGAGCCAAATATATCCCCCGCCGGATAATAAGACTACGTAAATAAATAGATATCTCAGGAATCTGGCCTCATAGAAATGCAATTCGTCTCCTACTGATATTGTCCTTGGTGATGTTTTTATTAACAAGCGTACAATATGCCTTTCCATGGGCCTGATGGACCTCTTGACGAGTATGGAGGAGGATGTAATACTCTACCCCATCTTCCTGTTCCTTTACTCCGTGATGTCCGCAGTGTTCCTCCCGATCCCGGTGGAGATAGTCCTGTTCACTGGCTCGAACACTTCCCTCGGCGTGAAGGCATTGGCGTTAGCTTCTGGGAAGGCGGTAGGAAGCATGATCGTCTTCTACATCGGTTTCGAGATAGAAGGGTTCATCCGCAAGTGGTCAGAAAGGTGGAGGTTCTTCGGACTAGTGGTCCGTTTCTCGACGTGGTTCGTTGCGAAATTGAAGTATCTGGGACTTTATCTTCTTTTGAGCGTCCCGCTGATGAGCGATACGGCCGTCCTTTACATATTCTCGCTGTTCAACAAGGAGGGCGAGACGCTGAAATTGAAATGGTTCGTCGTCGTCAACTTCATCGCTGGCATCACGCGCGTGTTGATAGTTTGGGCGTTCAGCGAATGGGTCGGGATCAGGCTAGTTTGATCGCTTCCGTCCCTTAACAAGCGTCTATGCTCATTTCGAAGAGCTTTGGAAACATTTATTAGACCAATACAAATTCTACAGTAATGGTTCCGAAGAGCAAGATCTCAAAGATCCTGTCCGAATACGACAAGGATAAGATCACCATCGCCACGCTTTGTTCTCATTCCTCTCTGCAGATTTTCCACGGAGCCAAGCAGGAGGGCTTCAAGACGCTGGGCCTCGCCGTCAGGCCGAACAACAAGCACTATGACGCGTTCCCGCTGGCGAAGCCCGACGAGATCATAAAGCTCGAGTCGTACACGGACCTCATCGACAAGGCCGACGACTTCCTGGCGAGGAACATCATCATCGTGCCCCACGGCTCCTTCGTCGAGTACATGGGAACGAGCAAGTTCGAGTCCATGCCGATCCCGACCTTCGGGAACAGGAAGGTGCTGGGATGGGAGTCCGACAGGAATAAGATGAGGGACTGGATAGAGTCCGCCGGCATCGAAATGCCCCGCGTGGTGGAGGACCCGAAGTCCATCGACCGCCCGGTCCTCGTCAAGTACGGTGGAGCGAAGGGAGGAAGAGGATTCTTCATCGCCAAGGACTACATGGACTTCAAGATGGGGATCGACATGGAGCAGCCATTCACGATCCAGGAGTACGTGCTCGGGACCAGGTACTATCTGCATTACTTCTACTCCCCGATCAAGAAGGACGGATACCGCGTCAGCGACGGGTGCATCGAGCTCATGTCGATGGACCGCCGCGACGAGAGCAACATCGACGAGATGTACAAGCTGGGCGCCGCCGAGGAGCTCAAGAGGCTCGGCTATTACCCGACATTCGTCGTGACAGGGAACGTCCCCGTCGTGATCAGGGAGAGCCTTCTGCCCAAGGTCTTTGAGATGGGGGAGAAGATCGTCGAGAGGTCCGAGACATTGTTCGGCGGAATGATCGGCGCGTTCTGCCTCGAGACCATCGTCACCGACAAGCTCGAGTTCAAGGTGTTCGAGATCTCTTCAAGGATAGTGGCCGGTTCGAACCCGTTCGTGTCCGGTTCGCCTTACTCGGACCTGGTCGAGCCAGGGATGAGCACGGGCCGCAGGATCTCCAGGGAGATCAAGGTGGCCATGGAAAAGGACCTTATCGATCTGGTGGTATCATGAGGGCAACGATCCTGATCATCGACTCGGAGATAGAGACCCTGCCGCGCGACAAATCGAAGGGAGCGAAGTTCAGGGCGACATCGGACGCCGTGTTCGGGCAGGGAGAGGTCATTCTCGATTCGTGGCTCCATGCGGACATACTCAAGTACATGTCCGGAGGGACGAGAAGGGGAAGGCCCGATATCGTCCACCACGCCCTTTCGCTGTGCGTCAGCTCGCTGGCCTATCGTCGCGGATATGTCGATGTCATCGTGCATACGAGGAAGGACGACGTCATAAGGTTCGGGAGGAACGCCTATGTGCCTCAGAACTACTTCGAGTTCCTGCACATGCTCGGTGCCCTGTACGTGAATGGGCACGTAGGCACTGGAGAATCGGCGATCACAATCGAGAGCGTCAGCGGGCTCGATGAGCTGCTGAAGACCGTCGGGTCCGAGCTGAACGTCGTCATGTCGCCGCACGGCGAGGTCAAGGGACTGGAGAACCTCCTGAGAGGCTTCGGTTCGAAGACAGCGTCGATCATGTTCGGGGGCTTCCCTGAAGGGGAGTACAGAAGCCCCGCATATGACCTGGCTGATATCACCGTCACGCTAGGGACGGAATGGCTCAACATAAATGCCGTGACGGCGGAGATACTCCGCTGCCTGCCGAAATGATGTAAAAAAGATATCTTTCAGGGCGCGGTTACCAGCCGCGCTCCTGCATCCTTTGTTGCTCGGGGATCGTCGAGATCTCGATGCCGTGCATCGCCTCTCCGAGTCCCTTCGAGACCTCGGCTATGACCCTGGGGTCATCGAAGTTCGTCACGGCGTCGACTATGGCCTTCGCGCGCGTCTTCGGGTCGTTCGACTTGAATATGCCCGATCCGACGAACACTCCGTCGGTCCCGAGCTGCATCATCAGCGCCGCGTCCGCCGGGGTAGCAATCCCTCCAGCTGCAAAGTTTATGACCGGCAGCCTCTGGAGCTTCGCCACCTCCTCCACGAGATAGATCGGTGCCTCGATCTTCCGGGCGATCGCGACGATCTCCTCGCGCTCCTTCCCCTTCAGCTCCCTGATCGCGCCCATGACCATCCTCTGATGCCTGACAGCCTCGACGATGTTGCCTGTGCCAGGTTCTCCCTTCGTCCTGATCATCGCGGCACCCTCGTCGATCCGCCTGAGCGCCTCGCCCAGGTCCCTCGCGCCACAAACGAACGGTACAGTGAACTTGGATTTGTTGACGTGGTAGAACGGATCGGCCGGTGTGAGGACCTCCGACTCGTCGATCATATCCACTCCCAAGGTCTCGAGGACCTGCGCCTCGACGAAGTGCCCGATGCGGCACTTGGCCATGACCGGGATCGTCACAACGTCCATTATCTCCTCGATCTTCTTAGGGTCCGCCATGCGGGCCACGCCTCCCTGCGCCCTTATGTCCGCCGGGACGCGCTCTAGGGCCATGACCGCTACCGCTCCAGCTTCCTCTGCGATAGCTGCCTGCTCAGCGTTGGTGACGTCCATGACGACGCCTCCCTGCTGCATCTTGGCAAAACCTCTCTTGACCAGTTCTGTTCCGAAACGAAGTTTGGTAAGGTCCAAATCAAATACCAATGCCACTCACCATCGCCGCTTAGCGGAGGAATGTTATTAAAGTATTTCTAAAGGAATGGACAAATTGGTAGATAATTGAACATATCTATTCATTAATTTTTCCATGACATCTGCTTTCCGCATATGAAAAGGCATAAAGGGACCCTCACCATTAGCTCGCACCAATGGTCGCACGCAGAATGGGCAACGTGCCCGAATCTGGGACGGTCAAGATCGCGAACGTCGTGAGCAAGCTCAAGCAAGAGGGAGTGAAGGACATGATATCCTTCTCCATGGGCGAACCCGACTTCCCGACCCCAGACAACATCACGGAGGCCTGCGTCACCTCGCTGAGGGACCATTTTACCTATTATACTCCTTCGGCAGGGATACCAGAGCTCAGGAAGGCCATCTCCGATTCCCTACGCTCGAGGAACGGGATCCCGTGCAAGGACCAGAACGTGCTCGTCACGCCGACCAAGCAGGCGATATTCATGACGATGCTCGCGCTGGTCGACGATGGCGACGAGGTTGCGATACCCGACCCCGAATGGGGGACCTTCGATGCGTGCGCCAGACTGGCTGGCGGAAAGATCAATTACGTCAAGCTCAGCCAGGACGACGGTTTTACGCTAACGCCGGAAAGGCTTATGGAATCGATCACAAAGAAGACCAAGGTCGTCGTCATCAACACACCGTCCAACCCTTGCGGGGCGGTCATGTCGAAGAGCGACATCAAAGGCGTGGCCGACATAGCTATCGACCACGACCTGAACGTCATCTCCGACGAGATCTACGAGAAGCTCGTGTTCGATGGTGAGCACACTTCGATATCATCCCTCGACGGTATGTTCGAAAGGACGATCACCCTCGGCGGATTCTCTAAGACATACGCGATGACCGGGTGGCGCCTGGGATGGGCCGTCGCGCCCGCTCACATATTCAAGGAGCTCAACAAGCTCCAGACGCAGTCGATCACCTGCGCGACGTCCTTCGTCCAGAAGGCCGGCGTCGAAGCGATCGACGGACCGCAGACGGCGGTGGAGGCGATGAAGAAGGAGTTCAAGGCCCGGAGGGACCTCATCTACGACCTCATGCAAGAGATCCCATCGCTCAATTGCCCTAGGCCGAAAGGGGCGTTCTACCTATTCCCTTCGTATGACAAGAAGATCTCATCGGAGGACCTGGCAGCGATGTTGCTCGAGAAGGCGCACGTCGCTGTGACCCCGGGAAGCGCGTTCGGTCCGTCCGGAGAGGGACACATCAGGATATCCTACGCGACCAGCAGGAACGACATCATCGAGGGGATGGGCAGGATCAAAAAATCCCTCTCATCCCTCTAAAGCTCTCATTTTTTAGGGATCATGTCGGGGATGGAGCCGCTTATCCTATAGACGGCGGCGCACTTGGGGCACTTCAGCGCCCCCTCGATTATCTCATCACCCTCCTCGCGCTCGACCTTCAGTTCAAGGGGCGATGCCTTGCAAACAGGGCAAGCGAGGATATCGAGGAGATCTCTCTTCATATCTCCAGGCTATGTCATGCGGCTGATTTATTCCTTTTCCAAGGCCACGCTCCGAACGATTAATATTCATCGAAGATATGCTGGGTGCATGATGCGTGTCGGAGTGATCGGTGTCGGTTCGATGGGCCAGAACCATGTCCGCGTCTATTCTGAGATGGCCGACCTCATCGGCGTCCATGACGCTTTCAAGGAGCAGTCGACCAAGGTCGCGCAGCGTTTCAACGTAGGGTCATTCGACAGTCTCGACGACCTATTGGACAGGGTCGATGCGGTCAGCATCTGCACACCGACGTCGTTCCATTACGAGACGGCCCTGAAGGTCATCGGCCGGGGGAGGTCATTGCTCATCGAAAAGCCCTTCACCGGCAACAGCCGCCAGGCCGAGGAGCTGACCAGATTGGCCGAGAAGGAGGGGGTCACGCTCGCGTCGGGGTTCATCGAGCGCTTCAACCCTATCGTCGCGGTCGCGAGGGAGGCCATCCATGCAGACCGTTTCGGCAAGGTCATATCACTGGCTTCGAGGAGAGTGTCCTCGTTCCCCGCAAGGATCAGGGATGTCGGTGTGATCATGGACCTCGGCATCCATGACATCGATGTCATAAGGTACATGACCGGTTCCGAGGTAAAGGCCGTCTTCGCGCTCGGGGGCAAGTTCCAGAACGACAAATATGAGGATTACGCGAACCTTCTTCTAGAGATGGAGAACGGGACGGTGGCATTCGTCGAGGTAAACTGGCTTACACCGATGAAGGTAAGAAGCGTTTCCCTCACCTGCAGCGGGGGGTTCGTTCTGCTCGACTACACGGACCAGAGCCTTGCAATATCATCGAGCAGGATATCCAACACCGATCTCGGGGATATGTTCAGGATGCCGCTGGAACAGGACGTCAGAAAGATATCCGTCAGGAAGGAGGAACCGCTAAGGCGCGAGCTGGAGATGTTCCTGGCGGCCGCCGAAGGCAAGACCAGGCCATTCGTCGGAGGGACCGACGCTGCGAACAACCTCAAGGTGTGCGAGGCGGCCCTAGAATCGTTAAGAACAGGCGCGAAGGTACGATTGTAAATATTTTTAATGAGCCGCCGATTCAAGTCTGAGCTACCATGAAGACGATCGACCTTCGAAGCGATACCGTGACGGTCCCGACGAAAGAAATGCTGGAGAGCATACTCGATTCCCGATTGGGCGACGACGTCGAGAGGGAGGACGGAACGGTCAACC
>JAJFUT010000008.1 GCA_021372315.1 Methanobacteriota archaeon | reverse complement strand
ATATTCCTACGACCCGTACACTGGGGGCATCGACCTCGATGACCTGAGGTCGAAGTTCGGGGACGACGTCAGCGGCGTCTACGCCGAGGTGCCGAACCTGTTCGGCGTCATAGACCCGAACGCGATGAAGCTCCGCTCGGAGTTCAAGGACGCGGTCATCGTCATCGGCGTCGACCCGATATCGCTTGGCGTGCTGACCCCGCCGGGGGAGTACGGCGCGGACATCGTCATCGGCGAAGGGCAGGGTCTCGGTTCACCGATGAACTTCGGAGGGCCGCTGCTAGGCATCTTCGCATGCAAGATGGAGCACATCAGGAAGATGCCCGGCCGCCTCATCGGGATGACGAAGGACCACGACGGCCAAAGGGCGTACTGCATGACCCTCCAGACGAGGGAGCAGCACATCAGGAGGTCGAAGGCCACGTCGAACATCTGCACGAACGAGGCGCTGATGGCGCTGGCCGCGGCCGTCTACCTATCGATCGTCGGCCCCGAGGGGCTGCGCAGCATCGCAGAGATCAACATGAGGAACGCGAGGTCGCTCATGTACAGGATCGGAGAGCTGGACAACTTCACCTCGCCCGTGTTCGACGGCCATCATTTCAACGAGTTCGTGATCAAGACCCCGATCAGGCCGGACAAGCTCAACAAGATGCTCCTCAAGCACGGGGTCATCGGCGGCATGGCCATGGCCCCTCACGTCCCGCGCATGGCGGACGAGATGCTCCTGACGACGACGGAGATGCACTCGGAGGCGGACCACGACCGCCTCGTCAGATGCCTGAAGGAGGTGGCCTGATGTACCGCCAGGCCAAGCACGATGACATGCTCATCTTCGAGCGCGCCGGGGAGAGCGACTTCTGCTTCCTGACGAATGACGTCGAGGAAGATCTCGTGCCGGAGGGGATGGCCCGCAAGGGCCTGTGCCTTCCGATCGTCCCGGAGAGGGAGGTCGTCAAGCATTACACGAACCTGTCGCAGAAGAACTTCGGCGTCGACAACGGGCTGTACCCGCTGGGCTCCTGCACCATGAAGTACAACCCGAAGTACGCGGACCTCATCAGCTCGATGCCGTCGGTAGGCTCCGTCCATCCATATCAGGACCCGGAGACCTGCCAGGGCTCGCTGCGCCTGTTGTACGAGCTGGAAGAGGCCCTGTGCGCCATCTCCGACATGGACGCCGTGACGCTTCAGCCTGCCGCCGGAGCGCAGGGAGAGTTCACCGGCATGCTCATCGCCAAGGCGTTCCACAGGAAGAACGGAGAGGAAAGGACCGAGGTCGTCATACCCGACACGGCTCACGGCACGAACCCGGCGAGCGCCGCGATGGCCGGCTTCAACGTCATCGAGGTCCCTTCGAACGGCGACGGCTTCGTCGACATGGACGCGCTGAAGGCCGCGCTCTCTGACAGGACCGCCGCCTTCATGATCACCAACCCGAACACCCTCGGCATCTTCGAACCTCAGATAGAGGAGATCGCCAAGGCCGTGCACGATGTCGGCGCGTTGCTCTACTATGACGGCGCCAACTTCAACGCCATCATGGGCCACACGTCCCCGGGGAAGATGGACTTCGACATCGTCCACTTCAATCTCCACAAGACGTTCGCCACGCCGCACGGAGGCGGCGGGCCAGGCGCAGGCCCCGTCGGCGTCTGCAAAAGGCTCGAGCCTTTCCTGCCGATACCGAGGATCGTGAGAAAGGAGGGATCGTTCGACCTGGACTACGAACGTCCGGACAGCATCGGCAAGGTTCGCTCGTTCCACGGGAACTTCGCCGTCCTCGTTCGCGCATACGCGTACATACTTCGCAACGGCTCCGATGGCCTGATGGAGGTCTCGCAGAAGGCGGTCCTCAACTCCAACTACCTGAAGAGGAGGCTGGAAGGGACGTTCGACATACCGTTCGGAGCTATCAGGAAGCACGAGTTCGTGCTGAGCGCCAAGCGCCTCGGGGAGAAGAACGTCCGGGCGCTGGACGTTGCGAAGAGACTGCTGGACCACGGCTTCATGTCCCCGACCATCTACTTCCCTATGCTCGTCGACGAGGCGATGATGATCGAGCCGACGGAGACGGAATCGAAGGAGACGCTGGACGAGTTCGCCGACGCGATGATCAGGATCGCGACGGAGGACGACCCCGAGGATATCAGGTCCGCGCCTCACTCGACGTCGGTCGGAAGGATAGACGAGCTCTTCGCCGCGAAGGAGCTGGTCCTGAGCTGGCGGATCTACCAGAGAAAGAAGGACAGGTTCTGAGCCCTAGGGCAGCATCTGTATCAGCTTTCCGATGTTCAGCTCGAGCGCCTTGTCGTAGACGATCTTCGCCGTGACCGCGTCCTGCACGGCAAGACCGGTCGAGCAGAACACGGTGATCTGCTTCCTGTGCTCCCTGCCGGGCTTGAGGCCGGCGACTATCTCACCTATCTCGGCCTTCACGTCGTCCCTGGTGATCTGGAAGTTGCTCAGCGGCACGTTTATCTCGCCTGAATGAGAGGCCTGTTCCCAGTCGTCTATGACGACCATCGACCTCTTCAGCAGCGCAGGGTCGAGCTCCTGCTTTCCAGGCGCGTCCGCGCCGATGCAGTTGAAGTGCATCCCGTCCTCGACCCAGTCGTCCATGACTATCGGCTTCCTCGACGGCGTGGCGGTGACGACGATGTCCGCCCCACGGACGGCGTCCTCGGGCGTCGGCACGGCCTCGATGCTGCCCAGGTCTTCCTTCCCATACTTGCGCCGGTAATGCCTTACGAGCTCCCTCGCCTTGTCGGCATAGTAGTCGCAGACGCGGATCGTCTCGAAACCGTTGTAATATGTCATCATGGCGAGTATCTGCGTCTTCGCCTGATTTCCAGCCCCGACGACGCCGAGC
>JAJFUT010000115.1 GCA_021372315.1 Methanobacteriota archaeon | reverse complement strand
GCATCCTTCTTTTCGCCCCATCCGAGGACCTCTGTATGCTTCCCTTCCTCCAAGCGCTTGTAGGTCTTGAAGAACTCGGCTATCTCGTTGAGGTAGTGCTTGGGGATGTCATCGAGCTCGAGGTATTCATCGTTCCTCGGGTCGCCGGTCGCGACGCAGAGGACCTTGTCGTCCTTGCCCTTCTCGTCCGACATGTGGAGGATGCCGATCGGCCTCGCCTCGACGACGCAACCGGGGAAGGTGTGCTCGCTTATGATGACCATCGCGTCGACGGGGTCGCCGTCGTCGTAGTACGTCCTGGGGACGAGCCCATACGCCAGAGGGAACACGACGCTGGAGTGCAGCACGCGGTCGAGGAGGATGCAGTCGTACTCCTTGGACACCTCGTACTTGTTCTTGCTGCCCATAGGGGTCTCGATGATGACATTGACGATCTCCGGCGGGTTGCGGCCAGAGGGTACTTTCTTCCAAAGCGACATCTTGGGTCTCCTTGCACCGGTACGATTGGGATTATTTACTTATCTCTTTTGCCATTACCGAGTTCGCGTCATATCATCTCGGAATCTTTGATCCCGGTGGGCGCTCAGGACGACCGGGCCGTTCGTTAGGATGCGTCATATTTTTTTTATAGGGCCATCAATATGTAAGTTCGGGACGGGCTATGGCTGGCGAGGAAGAGATAGGAACGATATTGTTCGGGCTTTTGGTTCTTATTATCATGGCCAAGGTGGCCGGCCTGCTCTGCGAATGGGCGACAAGGGCCAGCAATGGGAAGGTGGTCATTCCCAGCGTGGTCGGGGAGATCGTCGCTGGAATGGTCATCGGAAACACGGTCCTGAAGGAGTTCCTCGACCTCACGGACAACGGCGAGATATTCTACGTCCTGGGTCAGCTTGGTGTGATCTTCCTACTGTTCGCCGTAGGGTTGGAGACCCCGTACAGCGAGCTCAGGAAGGTCGGCAAGACCGCGTTCTACGTCGCGATCCTAGGCGTCATAATCCCATTCTTCGGCGGTCTGGCATTGTTCATGGCGCTGAACTATGGGATGAACGAGGCGCTGTTCGTAGGTGCCGCGATGGTCGCAACGTCCGTAGGCATAACGGCCAGGGTCATCAAGGACATGAAACTGATGGGCGCCAAGGAGTCCCGCGTCATCATCGGGGCCGCGGTCATAGACGACGTCATGGGCCTGATCGTGCTGTCCATGGTCGTCGGCGTCGCGGAGGGAGGGAGCGGCGGCCTCATAGAGACGCTGATAGTCGCTTCAGAAGCGGTACTGTTCGTCCTTGCGATCATATTCCTAGGCGGATACATCTCTAAGGTCAGAGGGAAGAGGAAAAAGCCCGTCGTCGAGATGGGGGAGGCCTGCGCACCAACCACCCCCGAGGGCAGGACGATGTCGACCAGCGCAATGTCCATCGCGCTCATCCTCTGCCTAGGGCTCTCGTATTTCGCTATATACTTCGGTCTGGCAGGGATAGTAGGGGCGTTCTTGGCAGGCATGCTGTTCGCCGAGTTCCGTGACAAGTTCTTCTGCCAGGACAAGATCGAGGCGATCAACGAGTTCTTCGTGCCTTTCTTCTTCCTGTCGGTGGGAATGGAGGTCAACATCGCGGATTTCGGTTCCGTACTTGTATTGGCCATCGTACTTACCATCGTCGCCATCGTGACCAAGTTCATAGGATGCGGGCTTGGCGCGATCAAGATGGGCGGGAAATCGGCCAAGATCATCGGTTCGGGGATGTTCCCTCGGGGAGAGGTCGCCATGATCGTCGCATGGATCGGTCTGGACGCCGGAATAGTCGAGGGGGAGGTCTTCTCGATGGTCGTGTTCATGGCAATAGCGACGACACTGGCGTCACCGCCTTTGTTGAGCTATTACTTCAAGAAGAAATATGGGAATACAAAGGAAATGAAGTTCTGAGCCTGAAGAAGGCTCAAATCATTTTATTTTTATCGTTCAGGTCGGCCAGACGTATTCCAGGGCCGTGACCACGATGATGGTGGCGATAGCCATTCCCAAAACGAAGTAGGGATGGATCTTAATGGACTTCTCGTCCTCGCTGTCAAAGTAACGGATAAGCCCCGCTGAAGACTGGAATCCGGACTTTTCCTTGTCGCCTGCCATGTTGATCGGGTTCGCTACCTGCGGGAGAATATTTAACAGTTATTGTTTCGAAAACTGTCCGAGGCCCCTCTTGGTATCCGACATAAGGCTTATATCCCGACGGTCATTCGGTCGTCTGATTGGTATGCATTGGGCTGACGTAATCGCCGATGAGGTCATCAAGACCGGCGACAGGCATCTTATCTCGACGGGCATAAGTCCATCAGGCTTCATCCATGTGGGCAGCTTGAGGGAGGCCATCACGGCCAATGCGGTTTACAAGGCCATGCTGGACAAGGGAGCCGACGTCAAGCTGATCTACCTCGTGGACGATTACGACCCCCTCAGGAAGAGGTATCCTTTTCTACCGGAGCGCTACGACAAGGAAGTTGGCAAGCCCCTATGCCAGATACCGTGCCCAGGGGACCACTGCCACGAGTCTTATGGCCATCACTTCATACATCCGTTCCTCGACGCCATCGCCGAGATGGGGATCAAACCTCACGTCTACTACACGCATGAGCTGTACGAGCAGGGCAAGTTCGCCGAGCTGACGGACCTGGTCATCCGCGAGAGGGAGAAGGTCGCCACGATCCTTAGGGAGGTGACCGGCAGGGAGGTCCCCCCGAACTTCTACCCCGTTTCGCCTCAATGCCCGGAGTGCCAGCATTTCACCGACAACATCACCGGATACGAGTACCCGTACGTCCACTTCAAGTGCAAGTGCGGCCACGAAGGAAAGGCCGACATCACCAAGGGCGAGGCCAAGCTGCCATGGAGGATCGAATGGGCGGCCAAATGGAAGATATTGGGGGTCACCTGCGAGCCGTTCGGCAAGGACCACGCGGCCGCCGGCGGAAGCTACGATTCGGGCGTCCGGTTCGCCCGTGAGATGTTCGGTATCGAGCCGCCGTTCCCGGTCCCGTACGAGTTCATCCAGTTCAAAGGCAAGGGCCAGATGCACAAGTCCACCGGCGTCGTTGTCACCGGCACGGACGCTCTCAAGCTAACCCCGGCCCCCGTTCTGAGCTTCAGCGTGCTCAGGTACAACCCGGAGCGCCACATCGATTACGACCCGGGTCTGGGCCTGCTCGACGTCGTCGACGAGTACGACAAGGTCGAGTCCATGTACTTCAAGGGAGGTGCCGACGAGAAGGACAAGGACCTTCTCCGGGCATACGAGATCGCGCAGCCGAAGCGCGTCCGGGACAAGCTCCCGCTGCAGGTGCCGTACAGGCATCTCGTCTCGATGGTCCAGAGCACTGAGGAATTCGAAGGTGTCGTTAAAATTCTCATGAGGTCGGAGAACATCGTCGAGATGCAGCAGGAGGACAAGGACGTCCTCAGGGAAAGGGTCGACTGCGTGAGGCACTGGCTCGCGAACTTCGCTCCCGATGAGATGAAGTTCTCCATCGCAAAGGAG